>JAPOOP010000411.1 GCA_026713385.1 Candidatus Poribacteria bacterium
CCGACGAACATAGAGGACATTTTCCAAACCAGTTTCGTCAGTTCCTATTGGCGAAATGGTCCGGTGCTGAACAACGCCCTCAGCGGTGTAGACATCGCCTTGTGGGACATTATGGGCAAACGTGCCAACATGCCTGTCTACCAATTGCTCGGCGGTAAATGCCGAGAGGCGGCAACACTTTATGCACACGCAGGCGGTGGCACTTTTGAAGAGGTAGAGGAGAGTATTCGCGGTTATATGGAGCAGGGTTATCGCTATGTCCGCGCACAGGTGGCAATACCGGGGTATTCGACGTATGGTGCAGGCGGTGGAAAGCGGAGTTCACCTGCTTTTGAACCGACCCCTTATGTCAATACCATCATCAAACTCTTCGATCATTTGCGGACACATCTCGGCGACGAGGTCGAACTTCTCCACGACGTGCATGAACGCATTCCACCCATCCAAGCGATTAATCTCGCCAAAGGACTGGAGCCATATAACCTCTTTTTCCTTGAAGACCCGTTTGCACCCGAAGATGTTGACTATTTCCAACTCATGCGTCAACAGACGAGTATCCCGATTGCGATGGGAGAACTGTTCAACAACCCGAACGAATACGTCCATCTTATCAAGGATCGGCTTATCGACTTCATCCGGGTGCATATCTCACAAATCGGGGGTATCAGTCCTGCACGTAAACTCGCCGCGTTCTGTGAATTCTTCGGTGTACGCACTGCATGGCACGGTCCTGGTGATGTCTCGCCGGTCGGTCATGCCGCCAACGTTGCGCTGGATCTTGCATGCTATAACTTCGGGATTCAGGAGCAGCATGTCTTCGGTGAAAACACCAAAGAGGTCTTCCCCGGTTGTCCGGAAATTCGAGATGGCTGTTTTTGGGTAAATGAAGCACCGGGACTCGGCATTGATTTGGATGAA
The DNA here is from genome assembly GCA_026713385.1 of Candidatus Poribacteria bacterium. GTDB lineage: Bacteria > Poribacteria > WGA-4E > WGA-4E > WGA-3G > WGA-3G. Next base: position 919 of record JAPOOP010000411.1, read on the forward strand.
GAACTCGCGGCACGATTCCCATTTCCAGAGGATCCACTCAACGGCGGTTGGGCACCCGTGCGGCGGATGGATGGCACGGTTATCCGACCATAGGTGTCAATTTTAGGAAAAATATAAGTCTCGATCCCAGACATGGTAGGTGCGGTTTGCAACCGCACCGAATTCCCAACGAAGTGGCTGATTAGTCGTCAAACCCCAACCGTTTCACCTCGGTTTGTAGGGAGATCCCTGTCTTTTCACGCACCTGCTCTTGGATGTAGGCGACCAAATCCAACACATCAGCCGCTGTCGCATTGTCGATATTGAGGATAAAATTTCCGTGCACCGTTGATACCTCTGCGCCACCAATACGGTGACCTTTCAAACCGCTGATGTCGATCAGCCGTCCCGCGGAATCGCTTGGCGGGTTTTTGAACATACATCCGGCGTTCTCTTCGGCGAAAGGTTGCGTTTCAACTTTCTGTTTGTAGAACGCTTGCATCCGTGCCGTGATTGTATCAGCGTCCCCGGGTTCAAGTCTCAACATCGCGCCTGTAACACAGAAATAAGCGTCCAAACCGCTGTGTCGGTATTCAAATTCTGCTTCGGCGTGGGTCAAGTTGAGCAGTTCGCCAGTATCGTTCATGATTGTGACATCTGTGACAACATCTCCGAAACTACTCCCCCATGCGCCAGCGTTCATAATCAGCGCACCACCAACGGAACCGGGAATACCGAGCGCGAATTCCACACCGCTCAGACCGCGTCGCGACATCACTTTTGAGAGTCGCGGCAATGACAGACCTGCGCCGACCGAAACGGTGTTCCCATCAACCTCCAGTTTCGCTAACTCGCCGACTAACCTGACACCGATCCCGTTGAAGCCAGTATCGCTCACCAACAGGTTTGAGCCACGACCAATAATTGCGACAGGAACGTTCCACTGTTGATGAAAACGTGCCAGTGCTGCCAATTCTGTTGTCGTGCTGACCTCAATATAGGCAGTGGCTTCGCCACCGATACCGAAGTAGGTATGCTTCGAGAGGGGTTCCCCAAACCGGATCCGTGAGCCTGAATCCTTTATGATGCCCAACAGCGCATCTTTCCACTCCATATCGCCATTCCTCTCAGTAATTCTTGATAAACAGTTCTCTCCCTTTTGCCGCATTCCCTTGCCGGTAATTGTTCATCCCGTATTGGAGCGTCCATTCCTGAATCTCAGCAAAATCGAAGAGTTCCCTGATGATGGGCGAGTCATCATAAGTGATCAACCATTTGTGTGGACACTCCCTCATATTCTCAGCAAATTGCACATGGTCAAAAGCAGTATGCAGTGTGCCTCTCACCCCGTACAGTTTTGACTCTGCTGCCTTCCAATAAGGCGGATCAAGAAAAATAAATACATCCTTGCCCTCTTGGAAAAGTGAGTCGGTATAATCTCCGTTCGTGATTTTGACCCCGGAAAGATAGGGACAAATATTTTTCACACGTTCGATAGATGAATCCGTGAAACGCTTCTCATAAGCGGATTGTGAATATCCACCGGAATCCACCACACCAGAAAAGGTAATGCGGTTAAGCACGAAGAAGCGCACCGCGCGTTGAAATTCACAAAGCAGTTCTCGGTTCTGGCTCAGTTCATCTTTCGTTTTTGTGAGTTCTTCAAATAGGGTCCGTCCATTTGTAGCGGTTGAGCGTTTTTCTATGAGTGCGTCAACTAAACTGGGACCATAATCTCTTACCTGTTTCCAGAAACAGTAGAGGTCATAGTTGAGGTCGTTGATCCAATAGGACTTGATACGATTTTGAAAGAGGCTTCGGATCGCAAAAAAGACAGATCCCCCACCGACAAAAGGTTCGCGGAATTCCGATATATTCACCGGAATCAGCGGTAGAATCTGTTTGAGTGCCCTTGATTTACCTCCTGGATACCGCAGTGGACTTTTGGCTAATTTACGCATGACGACCTGTTATCCATATTTGTAACTTGTTATTTTCGCTCGCTTCTTGGTTAAGTGAGATGAGTCTTTTTTGATATGTTTGGGTCAAGCGATTTTCTGCACAAAAATTAAAAACATTCTTTGTAGCACACGGTAAGAATAGGCTACCAATAAGGTTCCCCGTTAATTTCAATCGGGTGGTAAACTGGATGTTTGTTCTTTCATCAATTGCTACTTCTTCCATATTCGCAAAAAGAATCAGTTTGAACAAGCCATCTTTAATGTCATTTTCAGACGGAAGTTTCCCCTTGCTACTGTTTTTAGATTCTTGTATGACTAACTGGTCATTTTCCCAATAAACTTCATCGGCGGTTAAATAATACTGTCCACCGAGATAGTTTGAAATGCTGAAAACGCCTTTACTATTTTCTTCAAGGGATTCTAAGACATGCGTCGTTAAAGATTCCCTGTGGGCAGCGTCGTATGAGCTTGGGAGACTTGCCTCTTTAAAAGATGCTAAACTAAACTGACCATTCGCTTTAAATTTTTCAAGAGTCTGTAGGTGGTTTTTAGGACTGTGAACGGCGACGTTTCTCTCCCGGGATATTTTCTTGTATCCATCAACTGCGTTCAGATAAATTGACTCAAAGTCTTTTTCAAAGTGTGTTGTGTTCCAGTGCAGCGCGGTCATCCGATATTGACTTACTTCCAACAACTTCTCACGTACGCTTTTGGCATTCAGAATTTGATTAGTAATTCGGTCTGTTGTCCCTGATTTTCTCTCCGCATCTTCATACCATGCTAAGATGATGTAGATGTTCAAGAGATTCATCCATGAAAATGTAATGAAGTTAATCCTATCGTTGTTCGTATCCGCGCCTTCATCTTTGATGATCGGAATGATTGTTACCTTTTTTGTATTAAAGTGGAACGTGTTATAAATCCGTGCGAAAGGGTAAGAGCGCGTCCGTTTCGGCGAAACCCATTTTGAAAAAGCCAGATTATTTCCTGATGTTTCCAGATCAATGAGTCCCGATGCCTGCGCTTGATTTACATCAAATTGGGTTATATCATACTCTTCAAATTTCTCTGGATTGAGATGTGATGTATATGTCGCGTCTCTTATGAAGCCTTTCAAATAGAGTATCGCCACTGGATGCCTCCACTTTTCCTTGAAGAATTTGTGATCAAACCTACAGAACTTGTTAAGTAGCAACTTAAGCTATTATACCATATTCTTTGGAATGCTTGCTACGTTTTCTACGATGTGTTAGAGGTATTGCCTATTATTTTCCGTTCATACACATATCCTCTCGTTTAGAGAAAAAATTAAAAAACGAACCTTTTCCGAACAGATATGACTAAAAAGGCAGAACCCAATTGTGAACGCCTTTCAAAAAGCATTGGAGGCATTCACACCATCAAAATTCCAATAGGAGAAATGAAAATGAAGCAGAAATTTTTGACAATCGGCGCAATCGCAGTTATCGCAATCGTAGGTTTGTTTGTTTTTGAACACGCAACATCGGCACAACGACCTGACCGGGACGCACAAGGTCAACGTGGAAACCGCCAGGGCGGTCAACGAGGCGGCGGGGGAATGACCGGAATGATGAACCCTGTCTCTTTGGTTGATGATTCTTGGATAGACTTGACATTTACTATGCAAGTGGACGACGAGACGCTCCTAAATGCGCGTCCTGTCTATCAGGTAGCTCGCGATAAATTTGCCGCAAAAATGAAAGATGCACAGGCGTCTGGCGATATGCGGACAGCTATGGCAGAAATGCAGAGTTTTGCCACAACCGTCGGTAAAGAGTTCCAAATGAGTCTCAAAGAGGTATTGACTGCAGAGCAGTTGACGAAACTCAACGAATTGACGAAAAAGCGTCAGATGGAACAACAAACCCGTATGAACCGTTGGCGTGGCGGTGGTGAAGGTGGTCGTCGCGGGGCAGGTGGTGGCGGCAGACAGTAATTGTCACACAGCAGCAAACGCAAATTTTATTCGTTATGACACTCCAAGCAAGGTCGGGCTTTCTGCTCGACCTTTCCTTTTAACTGCTTTCTGTAGGAGCGAGTGTTTTGCTTGGGGTTTTTGCTTGGGGTTTTTGATAGGGCGTTTCCCCAATTTCTTCAAAATTCCCTTTCTGCGGATTTCCCCGTGCTCGCGATTCTTACGCAACGCCGCAGAATAATCAGTTACCGCTGTGCTCTTCAACCCAATCGAGAATCATCTCGCGGTTTTCAGCGTCTCCGTGTTGCTGGAACCAATTGGCGAGTTGTCTACCGGTTACAATAAGACGCGAATCCATCTCTTCAGATTTGCCAGATTTTTTGACAGAAGTCAGCGCGAGTTGATATTTTTCGACTGCCGCAGTCGGTTGTTTGCGATGCACCAAGGTGATAGCAAGGAGACATCGAACCTTGACGAGGATACCCACTCTCGTTTTATTGCCACGTCTGCGGATCAACTGGGATTCTAACGACAATAGATTCCTGAAGGCAGGCATGTTAATCGGATCTTTCTGCAGGACAGTTTCAAAGCCAGCAAATGCCTTTTCATGTTCACCTTCCATGAGATAGAGATAGCCAATAGTGTTATAAATTTCGATGTCGCGCGCAGATTCGGGAATCGCCTCAAATTCAGCGAGCGCGGCGGTGTGCTGTCGTTGCCGCATGAGAGCATTTCCGCGTCGGATTTTCAGGTTAATCTGCTCCGCCTTTGCTTGTCGGTTCTCTGGTTCTTGTGCCAAAACGCGCGATACTTCGATAGCGGCACGCGCATAGTCTTCAGCACCTTGGTAGGCGTTCGCCAGACTCAACCGTAAATTCAGATCGGTAGGCACAAGTCGAAGTGCCTCTTCAAGCAGTTGGATCGCTGTCGTGTAGTCTTCCGCATCGCTGAGGCTTCGCGCATAGTGATGATAGGCAGCGATGAGATTGTGTAGGGCATGTTCGGCGTTTGGGTTGGCGGTGTGGACATGCTGAAATACCGACAACGCATCGGCATAATCACCTTTTTTCAGATGTAATTCCCCGAGCAAATTACGGATGTGCATATCGTCCGGATGAAGTTTCTGCAATTCGAGATACGCAGCAACCGCTTCATCCAATTCGTCTGCTTCACTATGTGCCTTCGCCTTTCGGGTAAATGCGTCGCTCAGGTTTGTTCGGGCAATTTGGAGCGTCGGCATCAACCGCAAAGCGTTACGATACGCATCAATCGCCTCGTCCCATTTCTCACGGTTTCGGAGCGATACACCGTAATTGTTATAGCATTGTGCGAAGTTTTGTTGTGTCAGTGCATCGACGGGGTTAAGATCCACTGCTTTCTGATAGTAGCTGATCGCCTTTTCAAATTGTCCAGCCTGAGCGTATCCGTTGCCCATGAGTTGATAGGTAGGCGCGTCGAGGGGCTCTATCTGCAGCACCCTTTCAAAGGTGATGGTGGCAGTCTCAAAGTCTTTTGATGCCAGTGCTTTAAATCCTTTGGCTCGAAGGAGTTGATGTAGGTTGCGCCGTGCGGCTTTGTGATACGGTGCGATGTGAAGTGCTTTTTCAAACGCCTGTATCGCCTTCTCGGCATCTTTTTTTTCGTAATAGAAGATACCGAGCGTATTGTAATCCGCTGGCGACGCTTTCTGAGTTATCCGCTTCTCAAGAAGAGCGATCGCCTCATGCGTCTCGTCTGTTTTGTGGTAAACTTGGATCAGTTTCTCTATTGCGGGTCGGAATTTGGCATCTAACTGCCTACAGGTTTGAAAACTGTCGATCGCGGATGCTGTGTCGCCTTTGTCGAAGTAGATGGCTCCGAGTAGATAATGTGCCCGAAGTTGCGTTTGAGGATCGGCATAGGGTTTCTGTTCAATCTCGGTTTTCAGTACCTTAATAGCGACATCGTGTTGTCGTGTATTAAGGGGTGTGTTATAGAGTTTATGCAGCGTCGCTATATCACGGTCAGATGGCTGTTGTACCGTTGCTGTCGGATAACAGATGTCCCCTGGGTGTGGACTGTGTCCCCACAAGCCGATTGCGTGTCCGAATTCGTGGACGCATACTGTTCGCATCTCTTCCTGGGACAATTCCCCAACAGTTCCGTAACCTTCTAACATGAGGATAACCTCTACTGTAAAACTGATCTCGTGTACTGTTTCGGTTGATCGGTCTTCAACTGCAGTGGCAGAGCCTACTTCTAATCCATTAGAAAAGGTGCCGATTTGGACGTTATCTTTGAGGCGTGTTAACTCTGCACTGCCGAGTCTGGTATCCTGAAAATCGGTGAGAAGACCGGTGTAGCCCCAGCTGACGCGGATATCTGCGTTCTGGGGTGTCTCGGTTTCTTCAAACCGAATGTCGCCGTCACTGGCGGTCTGCCATGCTTGCATCGCATATCGGATTTCAGGTAAGTACGGACTTTCTTTTAGGACAGGGGAGATGTATACCTGAATCGGCATTTCTGTAAAGCGCGTGATCCTTCCCTGAGAGAAGAGTGTGATATAATCAAAATAGTCCGCGTTTGCCGATAGAGGGGCTTCTTGTGCTGTTGTGTGAAGTATAAAAGCAAAAACTATCAGGATAATGGCAAGACAGTTTTTTATAATTCTCGTTGGCACCAAGTGCCTCCTGATTGTGAATTGAGTAAGTTAAGGTGAAACCCAACGTTTTGAGTATTAGGTTTCACTTCGTTTAATCGGATCTGCTTATTTCTCCGCTGTTGTTACCACAATCCGTACCTCGTTCTGTAAGAAGTCGGACTGTGATTCATCTGTGTTGGGTGGTATCGGCTTCAGCCCCCGGAAGCGTTGAGCCGCCGACTCTGGGTCTGAATCAGTCAGGTAGAAATAGCCGTTTTCTTCATGCGTTTCGATGGGTGGGAACCCCTCTGTTCGTGCTGCAACGACTAAAAATTCTGTACCAAAGGGTGCTGCACATATAAATTCTCCGATTTCGACAACACTGTTGGCTTGGGAGGCGTCAATATAATAGTTATCTTGGAGAAGTGTGCGTTTTCTATCGGCAAGGGTATAGAGCAACCGGACATAAGCACTCTGATTCACGCGTACAAAAATTTTGACTTTTTCGTCTCGAACGTAACGTTGGGGACCTCTTCCTCGATCAGTCCATACTTCAACCTCTAACTCTTCAAGAGGTATAGAGTTTTCCGTGCCCCTAACAAGCGGTGGATAATTTTGAGAATCAAAAGCATCTATCTCAGGACGCATCTGGTCATAATTGCTGGGTTGGCAGGTGATGGGTTCTCCACGAATTTGCGGACCTGAAAATCGCACGACAGCTGTTGCTACAAAGTCGCCGGTGTTTAGATTGCGCACTGTCGTTCTAATTGTAATTTCATCGCCGTTTTTCCAACATGAGCCGGTAATTCGATTCTGAGGAGCCGTTGGGTTTATCCTGTTGATGTCGGGCGCGGTCTGTTTAAAATTGTGCATCAACTCAATAGTGGGCCAGTTAAGATGCCTTAGCAGTGCTTCACTGAACCTTTGTGAAAATGGGCAAATCATCTCGGAATCTTCGTAGGTAACCGGTTCTATCCAACATTTGCGAGGCGCGGTATCGTGCTGCCGTGAAAGTTGGAATTCAATGGCTTTGGCAACGTCATCAGCGGAAACGATCGTTGGTGTATCAAGTTCTGTGACACGCTTGATTACCTCTCTGTGTGACATCTGTAATGTACCGCTGGTACTTGTTGCCGCTTTTGCCAATCGCTCGAATGCCTCTGTTGAATTAATGCTGTATCTATATTCGGCCCCGATCTGAATAATTTCTGCTTCTTTCAATGCTTCGTAGAGCGGATAGGTTTGCAGATATTTCCTCACCGCGACTTCGATCTCGAATGCTTCCTCAGCAAATTTGGCGGACTGAAGGAGGTGGTTAATCTCTTTGGAGAGTTCTGAGGTGTGTTCGGCGTAATGTTGCTTGAGTTTGTCCCGCTCAATGTAGAGGAGGGCGTATGTATCTGGGTCTGTACGCGTGATATCCACAGAGAGATTCCGGACACTAAATCCTCTCAGTTTCATTGCTGGTTGTCTTTGACGCGAGTCGCAAAAGTCTTCCATGACTGCGCTATAGTGTTCCTGCACCATATCGTGTTGCAATTCGGATTTGTTAGAAAGAATGATGCGCTCTACGTTGTCAAGAATTCTTGCAGCGACTTTTCTATGAGCGACAGCAGTAGCTTCTTTAAAGGCTGGCTCTCCAGTTCCTCGGCTCTGACCTACATGAAAGAGATATTTCTCAATTGGATATTTCTTTAGTTCAGGTACAATCCAATCGGGCAGTGCCGAATTTGCTGTTAAGGTGTAGATTGTTGTCAGGACAATCAAGCAATAGAAAAATAGTTTTCGCATGGATCAAGTTCTCCTTATTTTTTGGGTTGATAATTTTATTTCGCAATGAATAGAAAATCACTCCCTGGTGCATTCCGACCAAATTCATCAAAACACGGGGTTGGATCGCTGAGGTCCTCAAGATAGGTTAAAATTTCCTTTATAGTTAGAACGTTATCGCTACCACCTTTGCTTCGCAGTGCTTCAAGCAGTGCCCGAACAAACAACGAATCGTCCGGGACTTTCTCCTTAGCTCCTGAGGTCAAATACCAGCGAGTCGTATATGTCAACTTTCGCTTAATATCTTCGCTGGAGAGCATTTCTGTCAAATTTTCCGCTTCGCCGCGCATGGCGAGCCGTTCATCAAACGTTCCACTATAGCAGGTATCCATTACCAGAAAGATATGTTTACACGACATCCTGTCGATAATATCGCGAAAATAGGAATGGGAGAAGTAACTTAGCCTGACAATGTCATCTTGAGGCTTTTTTGTGTCTTGAGAAACGATGTAACCCATATTGGTTACTGTATCAAAGTCTCCGTGTCCGGCGAAAAAGATCAGCAGCTGGTCTTCAGGGGCATATTCTTTTTGTGCGTATTTGTGTAGTTCACGAAGAATATCTGCTTTCGCTGGGTTTTGAATCAATTCGACTTCAAAGCCGTAGATGTCTTCTAAGTCTTGTTTGATATTTATCGCGTCAAAATGCGGATACCGAAGTTTGGGCCAGTGATCATAAGTATCCACAGCGAATAGCAACGCGTAATTCCTCCCGATTGGTACAATTGGATCTGGTAGCGGGGGCGGTGGTTGCGGGCGAAAGATAGTTATTTCCTTAGATGCCAGATTGCTCGGTATATCTGTCGCTGTCACGCGAATGAAATTGTTCCCGTGAGTTAATGGGACTGTTAACTCAAATCTATCTCCTCTAATCTCTACTTCTATGTTGTTCACCTTGACTTCAGCAACCCCGCTTGGATCGGTAACTGTGCCTGAAACAAGGACGGACTCGGCTAATAAATTGATTATAGGTTGGAGTCCACGTTGGTCGCTGTACTCTGGAGATATGATTTGAATCTCGGGCCCCTCGGTATCTTCTCGGTGAACGGTGAGGGTATTTGTATCTATATTCCCATGTGTGTCAGTTGCGATAACATGGATCTCGTTTTCCCCAAAATCGAGTAGGATCGTTGCAGTGAATTCGTCTGCCTCCGAAACCACCACTTTCACATCGTTGACCCAAACTTCGGCAATACCCTCGTCATCAATGACGCTGCCTTCAATAGTAAACTGCTTGGCGGTTACGCTAAGGGAGCGTGATGTGGGCGAATGGATAACAATTTCAGGTGGTATCCTATCAATGCGGTCGGATTTTTCACGAACGATGGTGAATCGGTGCGTTCCCATGTTACTGTGTACATCTGTTGCGATGATACGAATTTCGTTTTCGCCGTGATTTAGTGGAACCGTTCCATTGAATACGCCTACCTCTAAAACAGATGCTTCCCTACCGTTGATCCAGACATCGGCAATTCTGCTGTCGTCAGTGACGTTGACTTTGACAGGAGCCTCTCTGACAGTCGCTTTCACGATATGTTCCATAGATGAGTGGATGACAATCTCAGGCGGCATGGTATCTTGAAGTTGTGGTTTAAACCCGAAGTAGGCGAGATCCCAGAGTAAGACGGTGCGGTCCCTGCTGCCGCTGGCAAGCGTTCTCCCATCAGGCGAAAACGCAACAGAAGTTACCCCACCGTGATGTCCTGTAAGCGTGGCAACTTTGCGGTGATTGACGATATCCCATAGTTTAACGGTGTAATCAACACAGGCAGAGGCAAGAAACTGTCCGTCGGGCGAAAACGCTATTGCTTCAGCGTAGACATAGAGGTTGTTCTGAATTTCAAAAGTAGCAAGATTTTCTCCAGAAGAGACCTTCCAGAGTTTGATAGTGTTATCCCGACTGCTGCTCGCAAGCGTCTCGCCATCGGGCGAAAACGCAACAGCATGAACGACGTTGCTATGCCCAGAAAGAGTTTTGCGCATGTGTTGACTGTCAATATCCCAAAGTTTGATAGTCCTGTCACGGCTTGCCGATGCAAGCATCTGTCCATCGGGCGAAAACGCAATGGATTCAATGGGACCTTCGTGTTGAGAGAAAGTAGCGATATCGCGTTTTTGAGGGACATTCCACAGGATAAGGGTACCCTCTTGATCTCCTCCACCGCTAACAAGCGTTTTCCCATCGGGTGAAAAAGCAACTGACTCCACCCAGCCGCCGTGCCTAAGAGAAATGCGTCTACTTTCAGAAGAAACGTGCCACAGCCTTACATAACCATCAAGGCTTGTTGACGCGAGAAGTTTCCCATCAAGTGAGAAGGCGACCGAGGTCACCGGTTTGCCGTGTTCTATGAAAGCCTCATGTTCGCTCTCGTCAGCAACATCCCATAATATGACAGCGTTATCATCACCGCCACTCGCGAGGAATTTCCCGTCGGGCGAAAAGGCAACGGTATATACTAAAGCACCAGGGCTAAATCGTGCGATTGCGCCATCAGGAAGGCTATCGGCGAACACCTGTCCGTCTGAAATGGTTAGGTTCGCTATATAAATTAGGAGAATGAGATTAAAAAGAAAAATTTTGCGTTTCATCTGATTAACGTGTTTCTATTGTTAACTGATGTATGTACAGATTATCCCTGCGTCCCATCAAAAAATTGTTTAATTATAGGCAATTTTCACATTGCCCACAATAATTATACATAAGAGGCGGGATAGATCAAGTCTTTTCGCGCGTGAGATATATTATTCTATGATGTACAGTATTCTCGCAATTTCTTCATGAACAGTACCGTTGGCAGTTTCAA
>JAPOOP010000319.1 GCA_026713385.1 Candidatus Poribacteria bacterium
ATGGCGGCATTGATGCAGTTATTGAGAAAGTACAAGACTGGTTTTCGGAGGAACTCTCGGATAAACCGTCTGTTCCTGTTGTCGATGCGGGATTAGAACACCTCTGCATAGCCGTGACATCAACTGGAACAGCAACTGAAGAAGTCTCGGAGTCTTTGACACAATTGACGCACAGAGTTGTTGCTGCAGGTGGAACGGTTGTCGTGCCAGCGAATGCGACATTTTTACGTTACGGCACGCTCGGGGTTACAAACCCCTCCCACAGTGTGCCTACTACCTTGGCGTATGGACAGCGGGTTGAGAAATCAGGTTTCCACATCATGGAGACCCCTACCGATCAACAGACAGAGACGCTGACAGGTTTAGGCGCGACGGGTGTAGATTTGGCACTTGCGCACATTGTTGGTGCCCCCTTGCAATCGCATGTGATGGTCCCGTTGATTCAGGTCTCTACAGATGCTGCGACGCACGCCAACTATGGCGCGGATTTGGATTTGGAGACTGCTGATGTTGACGACTTATTGGCGTTAATTATGGAGGTGGCTTCGCGTCAGTATACCCCGAAGTTGCACGGTAAAGGAAATACAGATTTTCAGTTGACGCGAGGATTATTGGGGATTTCGATGTGATTTGATTAGAACGAAATCCGCACCAATTCCACAGGAAAATTAGCCATGGAAGTTGGCTTACGAAGTGCCATCAAACTGAGGGTTAACCATTTATCGATTGAAGGCAAGGAAACGGTGAACTTTTCTGATTCAGGTCCGAGATCGTTTCTCGTAAAAGGCGTTTTCTCGCCCCAACCGCGTGTAGAACGGTGTGCAAACCACATTCCAGCGGCGGATCCAAGGATACTCGCGACAACATTATGGCTTTCCGCTTCAGCCAACAGAACGACCCCATTGCCAAATAAGGCACCCGCATACGCGCCAATTTGTATCAAAGCTGCCCTGCCGGCTGTGTATTCACCTTTAGCAGTCAAATTATAGCCAAGATACGCTCCCATGGGTAAGCCGACCATAGTGGCAAATACATAAGGGCGCGGTGCCTCTATATCCATTAGAGAGGTAATTCCGATTGCATAGGCACTGCCAACCAACCCCCCAAAGGAGATGAGATGCGAGCGTCCCTCTTTAATCGGTTTATTGTGAATCAACTTTGTTGTGGTCCACGCTCCGATAGGGACGCCAGCCATTATGGACGTAACATAGATTTTGGCTTGCGTTGAAGTTTCAATATCTTCGATATTGGCAACATACGGAATCGCAAGCCCGTATAATCCACCCACAAACCCGCCGTTAGTCATCAAATAGGATTCACCCTTTTCAAACCATCTGTGAGAAGTAAGTCTATGGGCAATCAGACCCCCTATTGGCGTAGCAAGCATCGCAGAAGCAAAGTAAACTTTTTCATTCTCTGATTCAAACAACACTGGCACCCCGAAACCGTATAGGGTACCGGCGAAACTGCCCGATAGGATTAAATTGGATCGTCCCACACCGAGCCGATAATTTTTTGTCGCGGCAAGCGCGCCTGCAAAAGATCCACCGCCAATGAGTAGTTCCAATCCAGCGAATTGGCTCCCTGATTCAACATCAAGGAGAAGTGCTATCCCCGGTCCGTAGAGCGAAAGTCCATATAGTGTTGAGGCACCGACCAGTAATGTCCTGCCTTCCTGCTGTTCTTTTAAAGAAACGCTCTGTTGGGTTTGCGTTTGGGAATAGCCTTCATGCACAAAGCACATAAAAATAAAAGCCACAAAGCAAACAAGAGAAATGGCTTTGTGAAACGTAAAACGCGTTCGCATTATAAACCGCTCCTGATTTCCGATTACGGTGTGTGATTCTGTTGATTCATGAGGTGCTACTATCCGGATTAATCTTCACCTTTAATAGCGATGATAGAAACAGCCGTAGTAGGAAATGCCGATGGTTTGTAGTTTCCATCGGGTGCTTTGGTCGGGAATTTGTACTGAGGATCTGTCAAAAGTTCATATACCGCAGCATCGCCAGTTCTAACCCGTTCTCTGGTATTCAATTCCCATTCGACTTTGAGTGCCTCGTGTCGCCCCGGAAAGTCCTGTGTCCCCAGTATGGATGTCAAAGCCCAGTAGATATATTCCGTAATCATGCAACCATAGTCACAGGTTTCATCCGTATAGTGATACCACGCTTCTGACGGATACCCGCTCTTGGGACCACCTTTTGGCACTTGTTCAAAATATCCGCCACGGGCGGCATCCATGCACTTCGCTAAGACCGACTCCCGTTCCTCCCCGAACACTTCGGGGTAAGCGTTGGCATAACCGTGTTGTGTAATAGGATGCAGGATTTCCTCTAATGCGCCGTCGTAGTAGGAGCCATCGTGGGCATTGATTCTGCCATCAACAAGGAAATCCGGTTTAGTTTCTTCGCCATACAAGTCTTGACCAAATCGATATCCCGATTCTTCTACCAGATCCATCTCCAACGTCTCCATCTCCGCTTCTGTTCCGGGCATAATGATGAAGACGTTTCGACTCACCAAGTGACTGAGAACCCGCGTGTTGTCAGGAGTGCCGTCTTCGTTGTTATCGAGATATTGCGCCAAAACGCCTGCAGCGTGAGAAAGTTTATCTTCGGATGTCGTTGGGCTTGCAAATATGTGAACGCCGAAAACGTTGACATACTTGTCACAACCAGCTTGCTTGAAAGCAGAAAACTCGCTCGGTATCTCCACGGTTTCGATACTCGGTGTTACTTCAATTCTTCCTATTACGTTGTCGCTCACAATTTGGGATGACACAAGGCCCATTAAAGCCAATATGATTCCAGTGGTCATGGTTTCCCTCTCCTCCAAACTTACGTTCATTATACCAAAGGGGTTCTCTGTATACAAAAATTTTCAATTATTTATCAAACTCACGTTATGGAAGGATATTGTGGGATTACATCTAAAAGAGAGGGATAAGCACCGCTATAGCGGTAATGAGATCGGTGTGCCAATTTGGGAGGAACGGTAGGTTGCCTCTGCCAACTCGATACCGTCTCTGCCGATGCGTCCGTGGGTTGTCGGTTCCGCTTCACCCGCGATGCATTGGAGCCAATGATCAATGCTCGTTCCTTTCGCTGCTACCCCCCAATAC
>JAPOOP010000312.1 GCA_026713385.1 Candidatus Poribacteria bacterium
CGAATTTCACGCAGTTATTTCACCGAAACTCACACTCTTTCAAGCACTCCCTAAAAACGATAAAATGGAGTTAATTCTCCAAAAAACGACAGAACTCGGTGTCACACAGATTGTACCGCTGCATTCAGAATACGCCTTGCAGAAACCGAGTCAAAACCGTTATGAGCGTTGGCACCGTGTGCTTATCTCTGCTACGAAGCAGTCCGAACGCGCATGGTTGCCTGAGTTATGCAACGCACAAGAGTTTGATGTCTCTCTTTCACAACTCGATAGGTTTTCGCGCTGCCTGCTCCTCACTCCACATCGCGATCAGGAATTGCAGGTCCAGCATATCCAGACGGTTTTGCGAGAGACCTCGCGTCCAGCTTCTATCGCGCTCTTTGTCGGTCCAGAAGGTGGGTTTTCCGATCAAGAGATCACCCGTGCCATTGAAAGTGGATGTACACTTGTGACGATTGGGAGGAACATCCTCCGCACAGAAACTGCTGCAATTGTAGCCGTCGCCGTCACTGCTTATGAATACCAACTATAAGAGCGATCTCTAAATCATGACCCTCTGCTCTAAAAAATTCATTGACAAACTTCACCGCTTTTTGTAAAATTGCTAACTATGGATGCAAAAGAATTGACCAGAACCCTCATTGGGTATAATACAGTAAGCCCTCTCAGCAATGTTGAGGTCATGGATTTTCTCGCCGAGACGCTGGAATCGATTGACTGTGAAGTCGAACGGGTTGAATACAAAGACCCAGCGGGTGTGCTGAAGGTGAATCTCATCGGACGGAAAGGTCCTGTGAACGGTGAGCGTGGACTTGCGCTGCTCGGACATATAGATACTGTGCCTGCTATCGGTTGGGCGATGGATCCGTTTGAGGCACGGATTGCCGATGAGAAGATGTACGGCAGGGGCAGTTGTGATATGAAGGGCAGTGTTGCGTGTATGATTCAGGTCGCGTCACACTACGCAGCAGCGGATTTGAAGGCACCGCTCTATGTCGTAATCACTGCTGATGAAGAGGTGGGCTACCTCGGCGCAATTGCAGTTGCCGAAAAGTCGCAGATGTTCAAAAAGCACGGCTTTCCGAAGTATGGGGTCGTCGGTGAACCAACAGAACTTCATGCGGTATATGCCCACAAAGGGACTGTCCGCTTTACTGCCACAGCCCACGGTCGTGCAGCGCACAGCAGTACAGGCGAGGGGGACAACGCGAATCTAAAATTAATTCCCTTTCTCGCAGAAATGCGGGATGTTTATCACGAATTGACAACCAATACTCAGTATTTCAACGATGAATTCACACCAGCTTTTACGGATTGGAATATTACTATCAGCGATGGTGAGTGTCCAGGGAATATTACTTCGCCGTTAAGCGTGTGTTGTATCAACTACCGTCCAATGCCTGGAGATAATGCACAGATCTGGATAGACCGCGCACGCGATTCAGCAGAAAAACATGGGTTAATATTTGATCTGTATATTAATGCTCCTCCGGTACGCACACCACCCGATGCAGAGATTATACAAGCGGCACTCGAAATAACGGGCGAAACCGAGCCCCAAACGGTCGCCTATGGCACCGATGCTGCCGTCTTTGCACAGCACATGGAGACCGTCATTATCGGACCCGGCAGTATTTTGCAGGCGCATACGGTGGATGAGTGGATGGCGCTAGACCAATTCCCACAAGGAATTTCAATCTTTAGTCAATTTGTGAAGCGGTTTTGTGAGGCTTAGGAGCGTCAAAGAAGACAGCATCCGGTTTCACCCATTCCGCTTCCCCATCTGCCCATACTTCACGTTTCCAGATAGGTACGATCTGTTTGAGGCGATCCATCGCGTATCGACACGCTTCAAATCCGTCTTTGCGATGCGGGGACGCCACTGCCACTGCTACGCTTACCTCCCCGATTTCCAATTTTCCGACACGGTGGACCATTGCGACGCGATCGATACCCCACTTGTCAGAGACTTCTTGCGCGATTTCTGCCATTTTCTTCTCTGCCATCGGCGGGTATGCTTCATATTCAAGACATTTTACCGGTCTGCCGCCAGTGTTATTCCGAACCGTACCCAAAAATAGTACCACTGCACCCGCGTCTGGACCTTCCACTGCTTCGCGCACTTCCTCGCCTGTGATAACTTCTGTAGTTATCTTAAACATCGCAGCCTCCCGTCACTGGTGGAATTAGGGCGACCTCGTCTCCCTCTGTGAGCTCAGTATGTTCCGTAGCATATTCCCAATTGACGGACATCTGCATCACTTCATAGAACTCGGCGATTTCGGGCCATTCTTCCTCAAGACGCTCTAATATCGTTTTTATGGTAGCACCGTCCGGGAGTTCCATCTCTTCCTCGGATCTATCTAACATTTCATGGCATACGGCGAAGTATTTAACTGTGACGTTCATAAAAATTCCTTTTCCACACGGTTTTGGAGATTAACAACATATCGGTTACACTCAAAAGTATAGCACAAAATCGGTTGTGAAACAACTTCTTATTCTAAACACGCCTGAAAAATACTTAGGTTTTTTACCCAAAGGTAAATCAATATCGCTGCCAGAATTAAAATTATGTTGATTTTTATCGTGAGATAGGATAAAATAGGACAAAGTGTGTGAACTTGATTGACCGATCACCTTCAACAGAGGAGAGAAGGCAATATGAAACCGAAAGCGATTTATTATTTCATCTTCGTTGTGCTGGTTTCCGTTGGGCTGATGGCTTGCGGCGGCGACACTGATGATGAAACAGAAGCACCCGATAAGCAGACCCAACCGACAACGACATCCTCCGAATCAACGCAACCCGATGTAGTTGTTGGAAGAGATATTGATTTTGCTGTTGAGGAGCAAGCGATCCGCGACCTTTATGCGGAATATGCTGTTGCTCACGGCGACCAAGATGTTGATGTATTGGGGGATGTGTGGCTTAGAAACGAGGGGAAGGACGTTTTTACCGCTTGGACCTTCTGGGCGGGTACATTTGAAAAAAATGAAGGATGGAAGGCAGTAAATAAGGCATGGGAGGGAATCTTCAGACTGCGCGGTGGGGAAATGGTGGTTGACATCACCTATATCGCTATTGATGGCAGAGGCACAAAAGCCGTTTTGCGAGGCGCGTATACTTGGGGGAATCAGAAGGGCAATCTAATTTCCGAGCTGAATAAGGATGATGAGGACTGGAAAATTCGCTCCATTGATTACACGGATGGAAGGTTTGGGAAACAGGTCAAAGACCTCATCGAACCCGCCCATACCTTCGGAGAAATTCCCGTAGAATAATAGTCATGGATAAAATTATTCTCAAAGGGATTCGATTTCATGGTCACCACGGCGTTCCGGAAGCGGAACGCCACGTCGGTGGCCATTATGAGATTGATGCAACCTTGGGGTGTACACTTGCGAACCCCGGCAGGACAGACGCACTCGCCGACACGATTGATTACGCCGAAGTTGTCACACGCATCATTGAGATCGGCACGCAGCAGTCCTTCCAACTCATCGAGGCACTCGCTGAGAAAATCGCTACAGTGATTTTAGAACAATTCGCAGTAGATGAGGTCCATCTCATCGTCAAGAAGCTGCATCCTCCCATAAATCAACCAATTGAGTATTTTGCCGTTGAGATTTTTCGTAATGCGTAAATTCTGTGCCATCATCTGTTTGCTATTGATCACAACCCCTGTCGTACACGCTGGTGGCGAGAGAAAGACGTTATTTCCAGATTTGGCACCGGGACTCCATCTCTACCGTTACGACTGGGCTGTTGAAACGTGTGTCCTTTACGTCGCCGAGATGTCCCGTCATGAGCCGACGCTACACTTTGAGGTAGCACTCGCAAATGCACAGGTGCTCGGCAAAGAAACCGTCCGGTCTATGGCAGACCGCCGTACCCAACGTGGGGACCGTCACGTCCTCGTCGCAATCAATGGAGGGTTCGGAGTTCTTGGTGATATGCGTGGCTACGGCGGCGTGTTAGAGAATCTGCATGTCCAAGACGGTGAACTCATCACCCAACCTACAGATACCGAGGCATGCTTCGGTGTAACAGAGTCCGGCGAATTTCTGAGCACTCCCGTGCAAATGAAAGCAAACGTGCAAATAGGCGCGCACGCACTACCACTCGGATGCATCAATCAACGACGGCTTGATGGATGTCAGGTGACACTTTACACGCCACGGCTCGGCGAATCAACCCATACCAACCGCCGCCGAGGCACGGAGATTCTAATCAGCGGACTTCCACTCCCTTTGACCCCAAATTATGTACATTCCTACCGTGTAGAAGATGTCTCACGCGATGGAAATAGCGCGATCCCCAGAGACGGGGCGATTCTCTGGATTAGCACACGGTTGAAAGACGCAAGCGTTTCCAAGTTCAATACTGGCGCGAACGGCACACTCACCCTGACCCTCTCACCGCCTGAATGGAATCGAGTTCAACATGCTATCGGCGGACGGATCCGACTCCTCAAGGATGGTAAGATAAATGAGACACTTGTGGAGATGCACCGTGCCGAGAAGCGGCATACTCCCGGCAAGCGTGCATCGGTGCTGAATTTAAGCCATGAACCCCGTACTGCACTTGGATACAATGCCGATACACTCTTTTTAATAGTTGCCGACGGACGGCAACCAAAGTATAGTACTGGGTTAACGCTCTACGAACTCGCCAGCATTCTCATTGAACTCGGTGCTACCGAAGCGATTAATCTTGATGGGGGTTCCTCCAGCACTTTCGTGGTTAACGATGCGGTCATCAACAAACCGTCTGGACAGCGAGAACGGGAGGTCCTAAATGCCGTCTTTATCACAGCGGATATCCCGTAGGAACGATTCTTCTGTACGGCGGAACTCCGATTCCCGACTTTCCTGTGTAGAGCGATCTCCCGGTCGCGATAAACTTATATTTCTTCTGTAGGAGCGATCTCCCGGTCGCGATAAACAATTTCGGAGAACCATCTTGAAAATCTATCGTAGTGTGACGGACAAATTCTCAATATTTCTCTTTCTGCTATTTTGTCCCATTTTAGCCGCCAACCCAGCAGATCCCCCAAAACTACTACAGGCGATACCCCTGTCACAAACCGCAATTCAACTACAATTTGACGGACAGTTGCAATCAGAAGTGGCAGAAGACCTGAATAATTATCATATTGCCCCAGATGTCCAATTGGAATACGCGCTACTGGATCCACGACTGAATCGCGTCCTGCTCCTCACTTCGCCGTTAGAGGTCGAGAAAACCTATCACCTCACGCCCCCGAATTCGCAAACAGGAATAGTAATAACGCTTCCCCCTGTAAACGAGATAACCTTCGGCGCAGGCGATGCCGTCACATTCTCTGGCGGCTTGCAAGATACCACTCTAATTGTCAATAAAGATCGCAAGACGCGAAACAACAATGCAGGTGCCGAACCGACCCTCCTGTGTGATCCAACAGGCAGCGTTTTTTTCGTCACGTTTGATCTGTATGATGCTTTTGAAGATATGGGTATCCGTGAACCGACACAAGTCTTAGAAGCGACGATAAGTCTACATGTCCAGCAGTGTGAGACAGATGCTGCGCAGACCGTCATTTTCCGTAGGGTTTTGATCCCGTGGCGAGAGGGAAGGGGTGTCTCCGAACGTGCAGAAGATAACGAGCTCACCTACAACAGCGCGTTGCATCGCAACCTTCCGTGGAACAGACCACCCGCGCAAGCAATGTTATCAGGCATAGATGGCGATAATGAAAGCGATTACAACGGTTCTGAGGATGTCGCCCATCGGATTGATGGCACGTGCGAGATTCAAGGAGCAGGGAAGCCTTATACATTTAAAAGCGAGCTTCTTACTGACGCTGTCCGCTTTTGGGTGGCGAATCCCGATTACAATTATGGGTATCTCTTCGCCTTGCAAGATGGCAGTGCACCTATCGTTTTTTCCTCAAAAGAATCAGATGATGAAAACCTACGTCCAATCTTAAAAATCCGCTACCAGACGGTAAATTGAAAGCAGACGACTAAAAACAATTGATAAGGTGAATTATATGAGCGAATTTTTAGAATGAATACTGCCATGGTCGGAAACTACTATGGTAAACCAGAAAAATAAGCAGACATTCTCCCCTCCCCGGGTAGGCGAGGTTTTGTGGCGTACTCGACCAAATGCGATGTGCATTCTAACCTCGCCGGTGCAGAGTGTACAATTAATTCTAAAATCTACCATAGTTTTACATATTTGCTTTATATATGTGAATATTTTTCCACTGTAGGAGCGAGTGTTTTTGCTTGGGGTTTTTGATAGGGCGTTTCCCTTTCCTCAATTTCTTCATGCTCGCGATATTGCGTAAAAACGGAAACATCTGTGAATGAAAACCAAGATCGAAACCGAAAACTGAACCCCTCTGTCTTCTCATACAGGGTCATTCAATTGTAGGTTTTTGGTGTGATATTTTTCACAGGTGTTAATACTTTTAGAAAAGCAGAAGTCGCATGACTTTTCACGCGACTTCTGCTATACTTCACCCTAAAAATTACCACACTTTCGAGGTGAAGCA
>JAPOOP010000535.1 GCA_026713385.1 Candidatus Poribacteria bacterium
CAGAATCGGGTGTAATCTCGCGAACAGTATCGCCTATTTTGAGGGATTCCGTCGTCTCAACAATTCGGAAGATAGAAACCTTATCATTCAGGATTTCAGAAACCGCCACAAGCCCAATCTGCTTTGGTACATAGGTTAGAATTTCACCGGTATCTAAATCTCGTACCGGCTTGCCTCTGGTATAGACAGCGAACTCTTGGTTGATCGCTATCCGCTTGCTGGAACCGATATTGACATAAATCTTATCCGGATGCTCATTGTCCACGTACTGAATTTTGCCTTTGACAGGTTCACCGGATGCCGTTGTCGAAGTTTCCTGACCTTCTTTGGCAGTTGTGTTCTTCGATTCCCAAGGCGTAATGAAATTGGGCCCGACGCTATCTCGAAGTGCTAAAACGACTTTGATTAATGCCTCATTGGTTACCACTCCGAAAAGGGTTCTGTCGTATTCAGCACTCGCAAACTGGATTGCATTAAGTTCGGTTGGTTTGACAATCGGACGTGGATTCTTCCGCTGAGTGTCCCTTGTTTGACCAAAAGAGAGATTTGTTCCTTCCTCCGTTGCACTGGCTTCAAGGGAAGCGAATTTTGTACCAAGGTACCCGTGGTCTCGACTGGCGGAAATTCGAGGTTCAGCCACAGAATTGCCGGAGGCATTGTAAAATTTTATGTTCAGATTAATGGTGGCACGGTGTAGAGATCCGCGCAGAATAACGGGAGCAAGGTAACTTGCGCTTGCAGAGCCTCGTTGTGCCTCACGTCCACCTTCCCGCAGCGTGCGCGAAGCGTTAGTTCTTAATCGCTCTTGATTGAATTTTCGGATATCGCCCACCACAAGCACATCTGCATTGAGATGCTTCGCAAGCACCGCGCGTTGCGCCTGATCCAGTTTCTTTAGGTTCTGCCGTGAGAGCGTCATAAGTGCCATAGCATCGAGGAGTTCATCTTTGCTAACGGGTTCATACACATCCGTTTCGACGAGTTTCCGATTGAGCATTTTGGCAAATCCTGCCTCCAAATCCCATCGTTTCTTTGTGCTGAACATGTTTCCGATGAAGGTAGGGACACAACCACATCCGGTAGGAGAATCAAAGCGACTGTGATCCTCAAAATAGAGAACAGCAATGCGTTTCTTTGGAGCCGCATCGCTAACAGCAATAGTGCCAATCATGAAACACAGACTGAATCCTATCACAAACAGATCTTTTAATTTTACCTTGCGGAGGAACGACGGGGTTTGTGCTTTGACGTGTATCTCTTCAGAGTCGCCCTCCATTACATTACGGGCTTGGTTTTTGTTGTTATTAAGACAAGAAAAAAAACGTTTCACCCTTTTTTATCCTCCTTTTTCCTTCATTTACCTTTCACGCCTATAGTTTAGCAGTCCTGTGAAGATTTATCAAGGAAATTTAAGTTTTGGGAGATTATTTTCTTTAGCAAGAAATCACTCAGAGGGGTTCAGTTTTAGTTTTTTTGTTTTATTTTTTCACAGATGTTAATATCTTGACATAAGCAGAAGTCGCGTGAAATATCACGCGACTTCTGCTATACTTCACCTTAAAACCAAACTCTTTTTGAGGTGAATCATG
>JAPOOP010000307.1 GCA_026713385.1 Candidatus Poribacteria bacterium
ATATCCGCTCGGTGCGGAGAAGGCACCCTCTTTTGTGTCAAGCCGCAGATTGGCTTGCCGGACCGCCGGGTCGGGACCGTGACACGCAAAGCATTTATCCGACAATATCGGCAGAACATCACGGTCGAATTGAAGTTTCTCTGCATAGGCGGGTTGTAGTACAATAGCGAGGACTAACAAAAGTAATACAAAACTCACACAACGCGTGTGAACCCATTTTGAAGGGTTTAAACATGATAGCTGTGTCTGGGACATTAGAGAGTATCTCCTCCATTTCTTCTGTACGGGCGATGCGACAGTGATCGTCTGTTGCCAACTCTGTACATTGAGATCAATCTTACCATCCTTAAAATTGCTCAATTGCTCAATAGTATATCATTAGAGTGGAATATGTGCAAGCAAATCCGCTATATGTGAACGTATTTCATTCCGCGTCTCTGAGTTCGATAGAATAGTATGTTCATATCAGTGCTTTGGACCTCCATCCTCCTTTAGTCCCAATAGAAATGATGTATCCATGTTTTCTCAATTTGAAATGCTTATAGCAACCCATTCCATCCGCATTAATTTCATTGAAGTTTAATTATACTTTAGAGTATAATACTTTAGAGTATAATATCGAAGTGTGTTTTAAGGAGCGGAAACTTATGTTCATTGATCGACACCGAGAGTTAGCCTCTTTAGAGCGAATGTTTCAGTCAGAAATAGCGGAATTTTTCGTATTATATGGTAGAAGACGGGTAGGGAAAACTGAACTTTTATCGCAATTCTGTAAAGACAAAAGAAGCATCTATTTCCTCGCCAGTCAGTTGAAAGAGCGAGATCATCTCCGCCAGCTTACCGAAATTGCACGGCATGTCATCAATGATCCCCTGCTGCAAAGCCTTGTCTTTGATGACTGGGAATCTGCATTAATCTACTTTGCACAACAGGCACAAGATGAAAGACTCGTTTTAGTGCTCGACGAGTTTCAATATCTCTGTGAAGACAACGCTGCACTCCCTTCACTGATTCAACGGTTTTGGGATCTACACGGAAAAAATAGTAAACTTCTCCTGATTTTGTGCGGATCACAGGTGAGTTTTATGGAGCGAGAGGTATTGGCTGAACGATCACCGTTATATGGGCGACGCACCGGTCAACTTCGGTTGATGCCTCTGTCCTACCGCGACAGTGGGTTTTTTTTTCCCGAATATTCTGCCAAGGAGAAACTAATTGCTTACGGCATCCTCGGCGGTATCCCAATGTACCTCAATCAATTTGCCCTGCGCTCCGCAAACCACCCGCAAGATGCTCCCCAAAGAACGCTTGAACAATATCTCAAAGACGAGTTGCTTAGCCCTCAAGGTTATCTGTTCGACGAGGTTAACTTTCTATTACGCACAGAACTCAGGGAGCCAAGAACGTATGCAAGCGTGTTGCACGCAATCGCCGGTGGCGCGACGCGATTGAATGAAATTGCGCAACGGATTGGACTTAACCCGACAAATGCGAATAAATACCTCAGCGTGCTTCGAGAACTGAGGTTAGTCAAACGTGAAACATCTGTCACTGAACGAGCACCCCAAAAAAGCAGAAAAGGACTTTACAAAATTGCGGATAACTACGTTAAATTCTGGTTTCGGTTCGTACTACCCAATCAGAGTCTCATCGAATCTGGAAACGCAGGTTTGGTGTATGAGCAGATGATTGCTCCGAACCTCTCACACTATATGGGGGAAATTTTTGAAGACGTTTGTCGTCAATATATTAGCCTTTATTGGGCAGAAAAATTAAAGGTCGCTCCTAAACAGGTCGGAGCACATTGGGGGTCAAGCATTGAGATTGATGTATTGACAGAAAATATTGACGACAGTCACTGGTTTGGTGAATGCAAATGGTGGAATGCTTCAGTCGGAGAGAACATCTTAAATCATCTCATCGAAAAGGCTGCGAAAGTTTCTGACCAATGGAAGCGTAATCGGCGATACATACTGTTTTCCGCCAATGGCTTCACAGATGGGCTCAAACAGAGGGCGGAAAAAGAAGGAGTGCTTCTCGTTGAAGCAAACGACCTGTTTTAGTCCGTCTATTGAACGAATACATATTTTTTAACAATAAGTGGAGAAATGGAAATGGCTAAAATTATTACAGGACATCGCGTTGGGCAAAATGGCACAATCCGTGTTGGATGTTCAGCTGTTATTTTCGATCAGCAGCGTCAAAAGATTCTATTAACGAGACGCGAAGATAACAACCAATGGTGTTTGCCAAGTGGTGGGATGGAACCTGGGGAAAATGCCAGTGAGGCGTGTATACGAGAGGTTGAAGAGGAAACAGGTTTACAGGTTGCAATAAAACGCTTAATCGGCGTTTACACAACCCCGCACGAGTTGATTGTGTATCAAGATGGAAACAAAATCCAGCTGGTGGCTTTATGCTTTGAAGCAGAAATTGTGGGTGGTGAACTCCGGCTGAGTTGCGAAACAACCGAATACGGATACTTTTCTTATCAAGAAATACAGGAGTTAGACTTGCTTTTGAACCATACGCAACGTATCAAAGATGCTTATAGTGAGGAAATGACGACTTTTATCAGATAACAGATCTTTTAGATAGAAAAACCTAAATTTACGGCGTACAACTCTAACTCGACAACGTAATCGGGCGGTGTGGGTCAATAAACCTGTTATTCTCATCCTTCCGGCGTGGTGGAGGTAATGCGTCGGCTTTTGCGCGCAGTTTTGAGAGGATGTCGGCGTAGGCTGGTACGTCAATCAGGTTGTTTCGTTCATCTGGGTCTTCGGAGAGATCGAAAAGTTGTTCGGGCCACCCTTTGTCGTTGTTGAATCTGAAATACTTCAAGTTGCCTTCTTTGACCATCACAGAGGGTCCGTTTTGGGCGCGCCAAAGTTCGCTATAAACAGTATCATGCCAGTCGGTCACATTTTCATCAATCAGCGGCAGGAACGAACGTCCATCAAGCTCGTCCGGTACGGGAATTTCCGCTAACTCACACACACTCGGAAACAGATCGACCAACGAGACATTCTGCTCAATGATTTTCGGTTCTCGTCCAAACCGTTTCGGATACCAGATAGAAAGCGGCACTCGTGCTGAAGCCTCAAAGTAGCTTTGTTTCTCCCAAAGCCCTTTCGTGCCAAGCATCTCGCCGTGGTCGGAGAGGAAGACGATAATAAAATCGTCTAAGACGTTCAAATGTTCCAGTTTCTCGATAACCCGACCGAATTGTGCGTCCATCCATTCAATCATTCCATAGTACGCCGCTGTCGCCCGGTGTGCCTGACGATAGGTGACATCTTCGCCAACTCGAACCCTAAAAAAATCGTCGTATCCAAACTGCTCATTCGGCTCTTCAACGATCGGCTCCACCCGCTGCATGTAGTAGTTAAACAGATCCAGTGGACACTGATACGGATAATGTGGTGCGATGAGACTTACTGCCAGGCAGAGTGGATTGAACTTGGGACGATCGTAAGAGGCGTTGACGAAATATTCCTCAAGGAATAGCAACGCACCATCCACATTGTACTGGTCATTGAGCATCCATTGTCCTAAACCGGGTTGTGCGTCGCGGACCTCCTGAATCACCTTGTTCTGTTTGGGACCAGTACCCGGTTCCGATTCAGTTCGTGCGTAATGTTTATCCTTAACGGGGGGGTAAGGATAGCCGTTGTTACCGATGATATCGCGTCCGATTCGTTCCCGCCAACCGTGCATTACATCAGTCCCAACAAAGTGCATCTTACCAGCACAACAGGTATAGTACCCGTAATTTCCCAATTGTCCCGGAATCGTTCGGACCTCTGTCGGCATCGGATCGCCAAAGTTGAGACTTCCGCAGTTTCGTGGATAGAGTCCTGAAAGAAAACTCTGCCGGGCAGGGACACAAATTGGTGAAGGGGTATAGGCATTGCGAAAGTAGATACCCTCATCCGTAAACCGAGAAAGTGTCGGCGTGCGGATAGCCGTGTCCCCTTCGATTGACAAAACATCGGGGCGGTGTTCGTCGTTGATGAGGAATAGAATGTGCGGTTTATCTTGTGGCATAGCTACTTTGGGTTACGGCATACGGAGTATGCCTACTACTTTAGTAAAGGGACATCAAGTCTTCTGCCCCGGGGATTGGCTTTTTCTCAAATTCCGGCGTAATCCAGCGGGCACCGGAAGGTTTTCCGGGGTTGCGATAGGCGTAAACGACGCACCAACGGGTATTGCTATCCGGTTTTCTGGGGTTAACCGCATGCGCAGCATGCGTCCACATCAACGCGACTGTCCCTGGTGGTGCGGATAATGCCTGAATTTCGAGAGGTTTACCCGTTTCTGGATGCGTTTTCCCTACTAACCACCCTTCTTGTAGTGCCTCATCTGTCCGACCCTGG
>JAPOOP010000583.1 GCA_026713385.1 Candidatus Poribacteria bacterium
ACAACGAAGCCACTGTTACAAAATTAACACGCGAAATCGGCGAAAACGAACGGACAGTTTTAATGGGTGTTGGTTGGCTCGCCCGCGAAGGAAAAATAGATTTCGAGCGACGGAAACAAGGTACCTACATTACCCTGAAAACACAACAATCAAACGCAGAAGTCGTATAGATTTCGGAAGGAGAACGGATTAGATGAAGCCACTTCGCCAGTTAACAGTGGTGCCGACGTTACCGCCGAATCTTGAACCCCTGCGTGAACTCGCCTTAAACCTGTGGTGGACCTGGGATCGTGAAGCGTTGGGTTTATTTCGACACCTTGATGCCGAACTGTGGGAAAAGACGTATCACAATCCGGTTGCGATGCTCGGTCAAATTCCGCAAGAACAATTAGATGCCGCTGCAAAAGACAGCGTATTCCTCGCCCGCCTTGAAGTCATCCACAAAAAATTTAAAGAATACCATAAGACTGCGTCATGGTTTGAAACAAATCATAACGACGAGACGCTCAACACCCTAAAAATTGCGTATTTTTCAATGGAATACGGATTGACAGAGTGTATGCCGCTCTACTCCGGCGGTTTAGGAATCTTAGCGGGCGATCATTTGAAGTCGACAAGTTACTTAGGGCTGCCTTTTGTTGCAGTCGGACTGCTCTATCAGCACGGGTATTTCCGTCAGATGCTCACGGCAGATGGCTGGCAAATGGCAGATTACCCAACGAATGACTTCTACAATATGCCCATCCAGCCAGCAAAATGCGCTGATGGAACCCCACTTTTCGTGGAAGTTATGTATCCAGAGGGTAAAGCATTTGCTAAAGTCTGGTGTGCACAAGTTGGACGCGTTCCGTTATATCTCCTCGACACGAATATCCCCGAAAATCAGAGTGAGGAATTGCGGAACATAACAGATTACCTGTACGGCGGTGACGAACGCCTTCGCATCAAGCAAGAGGTCCTGTTAGGTATCGGTGGATATCGTGCTTTGACTGCCCTTGGTATACAACCGACCGTCTGCCACATGAATGAAGGTCACGCTGCGTTCCTCACAATTGAACGCATCCGACAACTCATGCTGGAGACAGGAATCCGTTTTGAAGAAGCCTGCGAAGCTACAAAATCAGGAAACATCTTCACAACGCACACACCTGTCCCTGCCGGTATTGACTGGTTCCCGCCTGAGTTGGTTAATCACTACTTCAGTGGCTACTATGGGGAACTCGGGGTTTCTGCTGATACTTTCCTGGGTCTCGGCAGAACAAATCCGACCAATACACACAGCGAATTCAGTCCCGCGCTCCTCGCGTTCCGCCTCTCAGCAATGAGTAACGGCGTGAGCCAATTACACGGTCATGTCTCCCGTGAAATGTGGAAAGACCTCTGGCCTGGGACACCCGTGCATGAAGTACCTATTCGCGCGATTACAAATGGGATCCATACCCGTTCTTGGGTCTCCGGTGATATGCAGAGCCTCTTTGACAGGTACTTGGGTCCTCGCTGGATCGTTGAACTTACAAACCAAGCAGTCTGGACACAGATTTCGCAGATTCCGGATCCTGAGTTATGGCGGACACACGAACGACGCCGCGAACGTCTTATTACGTTCGCGCGCCAGCGACAAGAACAGAAACACGCCTTCGGAAGTGCCCAAACTTCCTCGCCTGGCAAGCGTTCTCAGGAAAGCGAGAGTGTCGCAACCAAAATTCTCAATTCAGCGGCATTAACTATCGGGTTTGCACGCCGGTTTGCAACCTATAAGCGGGCAACCTTACTCTTCCAAGATGTTGACCGTCTCGACAAGATTCTCAACCATCCGGAACGCCCTGTTCAACTCGTTTTCGCGGGCAAGGCACATCCACATGACTATGAGGGGAAATTGCTCATTCAGCGCATCTCCCGTATCGCATCAGAACCACGATTTTATCATAAAATCGTCTTCATTGAGAACTACGACATCTGTGTCGGACGCTATCTCGTTGAAGGGGTTGACGTTTGGCTCAACAATCCGTTACGTCCTAACGAAGCAAGCGGGACAAGCGGCATGAAAGCATCAGCGAACGGGGTCCTCAATCTGAGTATTGCAGATGGATGGTGGGCAGAGGCAAATCATCTTGGTGGCGGCTGGACAATCGACGCTGGTGCTACGTCTGGAGACTCAAAGTCCATCGACAAAGCACACGCCAACGCTATTTATGAGCTTCTTGAAAAAGAGATTGTGCCTCTCTTCTACCAGCGTAATCCTGTTGACGATGTGCCGTACGAATGGGTTGCTCGGATGAAGACTGCGATGCAGAACCTCGCTCCTATTTTCAATACAAAGCGTATGGTAGCGGAGTACGCAGAGCAGTTGTACTTTCCGGCGCATCGCCGCTGGCAGCATCTCAATGAATCAGGTGGAAAGCGCAGTATCGCCTTAACTCGCTGGAAAACACATATTCAAGATCATTGGGGCGACCTACGGATTGAGGAGAAACATACCGATGCGACGGATACTTCTGTGATTCAAAATCCTGAGTTGGGTGTCGGTGAATCTACAACAGTGCAGGCGGTTGTCCACACCGACGTGCTGTTTCCACACGAACTCGTCGTCCAAATTTACCACGGTGTGTTAGATGAGGTGGGCGAAATTCACAATGGAAGTGTCAAGCCAATGGCGTATCAAGCCGACCTCGGCGGTGGCACCTATCTCTTTGAAGGGTCACTCACCTTGAAACAGACGGGATTACACGGGTATACCGTCCGTGCCTTACCTTACCACGAGGATTTACAATCTCCGCATGAACTCGGACTTGTAACATGGGCATGAAAGTAAAACCTCCTGTCCGATGGATCGGAGGTTTATTTTGCGTTGCTCAAAACCATTTCTAAGCGTATAATAAGAGTACGCAGTTTGAAGCGAAGTGGAAAGCGGATATACGGAAAGAAACGTGAAATCCGTGGGGAAACACCCAAGCAAAAACACCGATTTGACCGAACCGCAAGGGACAATTAAAAAATGGACAGAACAGCAGAAATTGCCCGCGAAACAGCAGAAACCCGTATCCGACTTCGGCTTGACCTTGACGGAACGGGAGCATCTAATATTAACACTGGTGTTGGATTCTTGGATCACATGTTGGAACTCTTTGCGAAACACGGTTTCTTCGATCTGGAAATCCAAGCGGAAGGAGATTTACACGTGGATGCACACCATACGACTGAAGATGTCGGTATCTGCTTAGGGCAAGCCCTCCAAAAAGCTGTGTTGGACAAAGCAGGAATGCAACGTTTCGGTAGTTTCACCGTCCCTATGTACGAATCCCTCGCCAAAGTAGACTTGGATGTTTGTGGACGTCCCTACCTCTACTTTGAAACACCGCTTGGTCACGGAAAAGTCGGCGAGTTTGATATCGAACTCACTGAAGAATTTTTTCACGGGTTTGTGAACCATAGCGGGACAACTTTGCATATCAACGTCCCCTACGGCACCAATCAACACCACATCATTGAAGCGATCTTTAAAGCAGTTGCGAAGGCTTTACATATTGCGACCCGTCTTGATGAACGTATTACGGGTGTCCTATCTACCAAGGGCAGTCTATAGTTTAAGTTTAACTTCCGACAATAGAGTTTTCAATAGCAAGTTTTGGCTTCTAAGCAGTGCCAAAACGAAATGAAAACTGAACCGTTAAAAGTTTCCAAATCCACAAGCATTCACAAAAATATGGGAGAACGCATATGAGTAACGGGAATGTTATTGCAGTTATTCTTGGAGGTGGCCGCGGCGCACGCTTGTTCCCGCTGACACGTGACCGAGCGAAACCGAGTGTCCCGATCGCAGGCAAATTTCGACTCGTGGACATACCCATTAGTAATTGCTTCCATTCAGGCTTGGAGCGCATCTATGTCCTGACGCAGTTTAACTCTGTCTCCTTGAATCGACATATCGCGCAGACCTACCGCTTTGATACATACCGCCGTGGGTTCGTCCAAATCCTCGCTGCGCAACAAACGCTGATGGGTGAAGAGTGGTATCAGGGAACAGCGGACGCAGTCAAACACAATGAACCTTATATTCTCAATCCACGTTTTGCAGACGAATACGTCCTGATTCTCGCCGGTGACCATCTCTATCGGATGGATTATCGCAAAATGCTGAAAGTGCACACCGAATCTAATGCCGCTATCACAGTGTCTGTGATTCCGGTGAAAAGAGAGGACACAAGTGGGCTTGGCATTCTTCAGGCAGATGTGAATGGACGTATTGTTGATTTCGTGGAAAAACCGCAAACCGAGGAAGAACTGGATCGGCTACGCGTTGAACCCGAAGTTTTTACGTCTCGAGGTATTGAACCCGACGGCAGAGAATACATTGCCTCAATGGGAATTTACATCTTTAACAGAGAGGTCTTGCAAGCGGTGCTTCGAGATGATTCAAACGTCGATTTCGGCAAGGATATTATCCCGAAGAGCATTCAGCAGCTGCCAGTTTCTGCTTACTTCTTCGATGGCTATTGGGCGGATATAGGTACCATTCGTTCCTTCTATTCGGCAAATATAGCACTCACCGACACAGCCCCTGAGTTCAATTTCTACGATGAACAGGCACCAATTTACACCAACCGCCGACACCTACCAAGCACTAAAGTCAACAGTAGTAGCGTTCGATCTTCAATCCTTGCGGAAGGCTCCATTATTGATGATTCTGAAATCGATAGAACAATCGTCGGTATCAGGAGTATTATTTCCAGTGGCAGCCGGATTTACCAGTCTGTCCTGATGGGAGCAGACTATTACGAGTCCGATGAAATCCGGATGGAAAATGCACAGGCAGGCATCCCGAATATCGGTATTGGGCAAAATTGCCTCATTCAGAATGCAATTGTTGACAAAAATGCGCGTATCGGTGATAATTCTGTACTCGTCAACCGGGATGGGGTTGATAATCACGATGACGAGAACTACTGCATTCGGGATGGTATTGTGATTGTACCAAAGGATGCGACGATACTCCCTGGGACAGTTGTCTAAAATAAACATTCCTTATTGGGACTACCCAATAAGGAGAAACTCTGATGTACAAAATGCTAACACTCCTATCGCTGAGTCTCTTTACGCTCATACATTTCATGGCACCAGACACTATGGCACTGGACACAGATGGACTCGTCGGTGCATGGCTGTTGGATGAAGGCAAAGGCGATGTCGTTACAGATTAAGCGGAAGGCACGCTAAATATGAACCCTACTCTATTACTCCGCAAGGAACAATTAAAAATATGTCTGAATTAAGACAACGACTCCTCGTGTTGCATTTGCATACGCCTGACTTGAACAGTGGCGTTGTCGCTTGGGCACTGTACGATGGTACGGGTCAAAAACGCTATACCACAGGGGACAGCGAAGCACCCCCCTATGACTCAGTTGTGGAAGCTATGCAAGATGGCTGGCGGGTGATTCAGTTTCCACAACAATTCCCTGCCTATCCCGGCATGGAATATCATACTTCATATCTCAGGTTTGAATATATCCTGGAGAAATTGGAGAAAATCTAATGATTGACAAAAAGTATTTGCTCAATACGGAACAGATGGCGAACTTCGTAGCGGATGGTTACCTTCGCTTCGACGAACTAATTCCCAGCGAATTAAATGAAGCCGCACATGCCGAAATGGAAGAGGGCATTATTGTGCGTGGACGCGGCGGCACGGTTTTAGACGAAGTCTGGGATGATGAATCTGCGGTTGGTAAAGTCTTCCGGCTTCCGGAAGTACAGGGCATTATCCACAGTCTGGTGGGTGAGAATCCGCTCTACGATCACCATGCTGTTCATATCGTCCGCCCTCAAAACAATATAGGGCAAATTTGGCATGCCGATGCGATCATCGATCTACGGATGCATTTTGACATCCAATTCTTCTATTTCTCACATGATACGCCGCGTGAAATGGGGGGGACAATGATCTTACCGGGGAGCCACTATCGCCGTGTCTGCGAAACGGATATAGCGCGCTATCAAAATTTCCTCGGACAACTGCCTATCACTTGTAATGCAGGCACACTCTTCGTAGTGCATCACGGGATGTGGCACTGTGCGCAACCGAATCTCACAGACCGCACGCGCTACATGTTCAAGCTCCGCCTTAACCCGACGGTACGTCAGTGTCAACTCTGGAACACAGACGATATCGACACACCGGGGATCCACGGTGCTTTAGGCAGGAATCACAGATGGTATGGGAACGATGTACGGCTTGAGATCGTCAACCGTATCAAGCAATGGCGTTTCCTCATCGGTGATGACTCGTTCGATATCGGCTACTGGCTTTCCCGACTCGAAAACATGCCAGAGAACGCCCAAGACGCAGCATAGTTATCAACCAAACAAAGAAAGGCGCGGTCGTAAACCGCGCCTTAAAAGAAGATTAACATGCCTAAGCGATAGACTACCGATCGCGATTCCGACCTCTTCTACCACCGCGTTCTGCCCGTTCGCTCCGCATCTTCTGCATTATCTCTCGCCGTTCCTCTTCTGAAGCATCTTTCAGTTTTTCCATCATCTCTTGTCTCATTTTTTGTTGGATCGCAGCTTGCTTTTGCCTCTCTATCTGTCTACGCTTTTCAGCGTCCATATTAGCATTGGCTTGGTTTTTCGCCTGATTATTTCCTTCTTTTTCGGACTGACCTTCGCTGTCCTGCCCACCTCTACTGCCCTCGCGTCCTCGGCTGGTTGTCAGGAACTGTAGTCCCCCTGTTTTCAGTGTGACTGGTTTTCCGGATTTATCTAAGGTTACTTGTTTGGCTTGAATGTCTTTTACTGTCATATCACCGAGCTTCGTCCCTATCTTCACAAAGTGATACCGATTCGATCGTTTCTCGAGCAGTGTCGCCTGCGACACGGCACCGTCTGTGCCAACAGCAGTACCGATTAAACTATAGGCAGGTTCGTTATTCGGAGGTGTCCAGCCAAGGGGCCGAAAGAGATTGTTGTCAATAATCACTTTGTAGAACGCTGCGTTTTCCCCGAAGTCAATTCTCCCACGATTTTGACGTTCACGGAACCGATTGCTTTGTGCTGGAGCCTGCTCCTTCATTTTCATTATTGCCTGTGTTTTAGCCGAGTCCATTTCTACTTTCTTGACCGAGTTCATCTCCGGCTTCGTACCAATAAACCCCGTTTTTGTCTTGTCTTGCGCGTAAAGCAGTATCCCAAACCCGAGGAATAGACAGACGACACAACCGATCCCTAACCCCACAATAATGTTTTTTCGATTGTTAGCGATTTTCAATTTCATTACTCTTCTCCGTTGCACTCTTGGAAAGCGTGCATACGTGACTGCTCGTTTATAGAAATCTATTTGTAATTAAGACAATCTCGATTTCAAAAGGTTCTCTTTAATTCTACTATGCATTTCACCGATTGTCAATAGAATTCACCATCCCGGTACGGATATCCAGTTTTACTTTCACGTAAACTGGAAACAGAGATTTCTCGTTACTGACAAACGGAACTCAAGACCCTACCATTCTGGTAAGAGCGACCCGCAAATCGTGGCTCCCGTATCATGACAAAAAGCATTGACTTTCGAGAAAAAATAGAGTAAAATTTATAGAAACAGATTGCCCAACAAAGGAACAAACTCGACATGAAACGCCATAGTACCCCTCAGAAATACATTGCATTTGCGAGCAGTTGCGTTCTCATTTTCATCTTGACGAGTCAGCCCGCGGATGCTGCGCGTCGTTCGCGCGTCCTACCACTTGCCCTCTTTGCCTCGGGCATGAGTCTCCAGTTCGGAAGTAGCTTTCTCAGAGCCTCTGCTCAGGACCATTATGACACCTATCTCAACGCGGCAATTCAAGCAGACATCCAAACACACAAAGACGCTTTCCTTGTCAGGCGGAATGCCAGTACGATTATGTCCCGTGTGGGTCTCGGATTTGTGGGACTTGCTGTGCTTTTCTCAATCTATAGTCAAATTGATACGCCGGAACTTGTAGAGGATTCGGCAACTTCAGCGGAAAACTGGAATACTGATATTGAAATCCCGCTAACACGCCTTAGAGGTTTCACAAATCGCCTCTCCGAAAACACGAGTCTGCTACTCCCGAGGACCCCGTTCCAGTTGCAACCGTACTACGACTTCCAAACTGGGGGTGCGAGTCTAAGCCTTCTGCATTTTTTTTAATAGCCGTCAGCCATCGGTTTCCATACGAAGATTAACAATTTAATCAGGTAATTTTTATTGACACCCGGTGTGGGAAACACCCCAGCAAAAACACCACACCTACCGGACCTGGGGGAACATAGAATTACCCAAACATTTTATTTAGCTTCATTCGGAAACCATCAGTAAAGAGGTGTTCTTCAAACCCGTAGGGGTGAAATTTCCGATAATCAGGGTGAACCACATGAATGATAAAAATCATAGTTCAGACTTTTTCGGTAGGCTATCCATCAGCAAGATTATTGTTGTGCTAAGCCTTCCTATGCTGCTTGCATTCGTTTTCTTTAATGCTTGTACAAGTAACGAAGACTTTGCGAATCCACTCGACCCCGAGAACCTACGAACATCCGGCGCGCCTGATGGTCTCACGCTTTTCGCAGGCGATAAGCAGGTACGGGTCACGTGGACCGACACCGGACAGGAAGGCATCAAAGCATACCATATTTACAGACGTTCCACAGGTGTTACAGACACGGAATTTCAGCAAGTCGGATCTGTTGATGCCCCCGCCCAAGAATTTATTGACATCCAAAATCTTGAAAACGATCGACGC
The DNA here is from genome assembly GCA_026713385.1 of Candidatus Poribacteria bacterium. Classification (GTDB taxonomy): domain Bacteria; phylum Poribacteria; class WGA-4E; order WGA-4E; family WGA-3G; genus WGA-3G. The sequence goes on from JAPOOP010000583.1 coordinate 8,760, forward strand.
GATGCGTCTGGGCGACTTCTCGCCTACGAATACCGCATCACGTATGTTGATGCCAACGGTGTGGAAACGCCGGATCCAGCAAATCCGCCCGCTGAGAGTGAAGACCCACGCCGTCTCTGGAAAACTGCTTTGGCGACTCCAAGCGTCCCACCGCCTGCTCCGAACGTAACACTTGGCGATCCGACCGACCTCACTATCAAACTTTTTTGGGATGGCTATGAATTCCCTTACGATTTTTCTATCTTCCGCGTCTACGCCGCACTCGACACCGAAGATGACAAACCGCTACGTTTCGACCTAATTGCCGAACCGAAACGAGATCGGCTCTACTATTTCGATCACAAGTTTCAAGTCGATGGCACCCGAAAAGTCTACCGCGTCGCTGGCGTTGATGAGTTTGGCGCAGAGGCATTCACAACGATCACTGCAGCAGTGCCAAATGTACCACCCGCGCCTCCAAAAAACGTTCGGGTCCGTTACCTACCGCGTTCCCTTTTTAACACAAAATACGATGCGGTTATCTCATGGACACCCAACACCGAACTGGACCTCGCTGGGTATCAACTCTATACCAGGGATGCCACTGGAAAACTTCTCCCTCGTCCTGCAGTCGGACCTAAGGATCGCACCTTCACTATCCCCGGCGAAGACCCGATTCTCGTCGGGCAGTCACTCGAGTTTAAGCGTTACTACATAACCGCCTTTGATAACACACCTGGACCCGACGGACGACGCGACGAAAGTGCGCTCGTGGAGGCGAAATAACTGCCTGAATAACAATATAATTTCTTATTTTTAACCAAAGCATGTAGCCCGTAATGAAATGGAGGGCGGATTTATGGAAAGCACGTCAAATTTGAAACTCACGTTATTTAACCGCAAGGAAAAATTAAATTACACTATTTGTACTTTATTGCTTGTCATGGGCATAGCAACACCACTATGGGCACAATTACCTCCCATCTCACATCTCAGCACTATTCAAACTGCGGAGCCGGTGGGTAAGGGCGGTTCAAGTACCACATTCGGACTCTTTCAATACTCCAAAGTGGATTTGCTACCCGACCTCAGCCAGAAGGTCGACATCGGTGGGTTCGAGGAATCCCATCGCGTAACGTTCCAGATTGAGACGTTCCTTGTCCCCGTCAGATTCGCTTACGGTTTAAGCGACGAACTCGATCTCGTACTCGGCGGTACATTCTCGACAGGCGGCGTAAGAAAAGTCATCCACGATTTCTACAATACTGCTACTGAGACTGCTGACGATCCAAACATCAATCGGCGGGTCTATGACCAACCGCTATTTGACGGTGTCATCGGACTCAAATACAATATCAAACCGGATCAGAACGATAATTTTCCCAGCATTTCTGTCGGTGGCGACGCACAGTTCGGGTTCACCGCCGATGATCGTCTCAATTCAGACCAGGAATTTCTCGACCACAGTCCTGCCGATGGATTTCCGTTCGTCGGAGTCAATACCTATCTCGTTGGCACACAAAGATTCGGTAGTCTCTTTAAGCTTCACGCCGGTGTCGGAGTCTTCTTGACATCAAAGGCACTTAAAACGACAGATTTCTTTACACTCAATTGGCAAGTAGGCGGTGAGATCGCTGTCTCAGATAACATGTGGTTGATAGCGGATTTCTCTCGCGAACTCCCGTATGCGGGTATACACGTGACGAACCTCATCGGGATCGCATTCCGTTATGAAATATCGAACACGCTCGCATTCCAACTCGGATTCAACAGCCAACCCGGATTCCAGTTTAACCTAACATTCGGCGGCGAGGATACACAGGGTCTTGAGGGTGAAAACTTGCTCTTTTAGGAGAGAAAATCGGAGGAACGACAGATGCGAGCAGTTGTTCAACGCGTCAAATCAGCGAGTGTTAAGGTAGACGGCGAACTTGTTTCTGAAATCGGAGCAGGCGTACTTATTTTTCTCGGCGTTGCCCACGACGATACAACAACAGCGTTAGAATACATCGCTAATAAGGTCGCCAATCTGCGTATCTTCGAGGACGCAGAGGGTAAAATGAATTGTTCACTCCTTGAAACGGGAGGGGCGGCACTTGTTGTCTCGCAATTCACCCTCTACGGAGATTGCCGCAAAGGACGACGCCCGAGTTTTATCAACGCCGCCCGTCCCGAAGTCGCGAATGCGCTTTATGAACAGTTCATCACCGCTTTAGAAAATCAAAACGTTCCGACGCAAGGCGGCACTTTTCAAGCGATGATGGATGTCGAACTCATCAACGACGGTCCCGTCACCATTTTACTGGATAGCGACAAACAATTTTAA
>JAPOOP010000306.1 GCA_026713385.1 Candidatus Poribacteria bacterium
ACACCACGAAGTCGAATCTTGCTTGGTATATTGGGTGGAGTGCTTTTAATCTTGCTCGCCATGCAGGGAGGTCCTGCCATTTATCGTTTGTTTGTGAATCAGGACACTAAAACGAAACGAGAGCAGTTGTTACGGACTCAAAATTTGGTGCATGTTGCAGAAGTGCTTAAGCCCGTTGAATCCGAGATTTACAAAGAGACAGGGTTGACACTCGCTGAGGATCAAACGGAACGTGCGAACTCGCAAGCTGCCAGGACCCTTTTTGATACTGAACTGCCGGAAACCGTTATTAGATCTCGTATTGATGCACTCGTTAGGCGCGCTGGCATTCAACAGAACTATCAGCTCCTCACGAAGCCTGTTACTACTAAGCAAACACAGAAGTTGACGGCGCAGAACCGCGGGAACCTTGTTCTCTATCTCTATCTTAAGCATATAGAGACGGAGGAAATAGAACTTACTGAGGTAGTTGAGCAGCAGGCAGAAGAAGACACCTTCAACATGTTAATGGATGCTTGGCTATCAGGAACGGAATCCGACGTAGATGAGGAAGCGGGTAAAACAGACGGTTTAATCTATGGAACGGAACCAGCAGCAAAGGAACCTGAACTCACAGATAAAGCAAAACCAACTCATTCAATAGATGCCGCAGCGCGGTGGAAATTCTCCTCGCTTCCAGAGATAATACCGGTCCCTGTTCGAGTCAAACTTGCAGCGTTTATCAAAAGCGTGTTAACACAGCAACTTCGGGGCGCGACAGATTCGAGGCAGGATTTCTTTGAAACGCAGCTTCACAGAAGCCAAACCGCCGCCACACCCGGCATCCTTGGTATCGGTGCCAAGCCCGCTACCGTTGAAATCCAATTGCAAAGGGATAGTGTCCTTTTAGAGATTCTCGCGCAGTCGGAGGATTCCGTAGGTATAGGCGAGTTTCAATATGCACTTGTTAAATACATTGAGGAGATTCAGCAGCAGCGCGCAACACTTTTAGAGCAACTCGCGTTGGCTCCGCTGACGTATCAAACGGAACACTACACAGTTGAAATGAAATTCAAAACAGATCTTGAGAAACTCGTCAACTTGAACCATCTCATCGAAGCTGGTGCCAAATGGCTCACGGTACGCGATTTACGGGTTTCCGCCGATAAGCAAACAAGCGCGCGTCCAGGCGCACGCGGTCGGAATTCTGAAGGGGGCGCAAATTTAAATGTGGACATGCTTCTCATCGCTCGAATATTTTAATAGTCATCAGTTGTCAGTTGTGAGTTGTCAGTAACAAGAGGTATCTGGTAACAATTCACCGTTTCGGAGAGTCCTCCAAGTTTGACGGGGTTGTTCCAAAATTCTCTTGACTGATAACTGAAAATATCACTGCGATGCAGACTGATAACTACAAAAGGATTGGATGTTATGCAAGGAAGAAAGTTTTCGTTTCTGCGCAAGCCTATAAAGGCTTGCGGGTCAATACTTTGTTTGGGGTTGCTCATTTTTGGGAAACCTGTTGAGCTTTACGCACAAGAACAGCAACCTACAATGCGTGTCGCCGAAACTGACGAACAAGGGCGCGCAATCCGTTTTGACTTTAACTTTACAAGCCAGGAACTGAAAGGGCTTTTTGAATGGCTCTCGCGGGAGGCGGATCTCACTATCATTGCCAGTGAAGAAGACATTAAAGATAAAAAATTCTCGCTTATTAACCTCAATAATGTAACGATTGAAGAAGTCATTGAGAAAATAAAAACTGTCCTTACCCAATACGACCTCACGCTCATTCAAACCGATAGTACGCTCTTAGTAACAACCTTTGCACGCGCGATAGCAACGAAAGGCGTTGTTAAAAGTATCCCACCTAACCCGGAACGGGTTGACATGACCGACGAGATTCAAACCTATATCATCCAATTAGATACGGTTGTCGCATCCGAGCAGGTAGATCGACTCAAGCCGCTTCTCAATAAACAGGCTAATATTTTTGCCGATTCTGCTACGAACGCGCTTGTCATTACGGATGTTGCTTCTAATATACACCGGATTGTTTCTATTCTCCAGATCGCAGATGAAGGTGAACGATTCCCGCTGAAGATTCTCATTGTGCCTCTTACTTACGCTGAAGCCGAGCCATTAGCACAGACGCTCACAAACGTTTTTCAAGAGGAGGGCGAAGGCGATGAAGAGCGCAAAGGGCAACGCGGTCGACTCGGTGGTGATGCGGAACAAGCAAAAGCCGCAGCAGCGCAGATGAAAGCCGATGGCACCGGCTATGAAGTGCTTCAAGGCAGAATCAAGATTATCGCCGATGTCAACTCGAATTCACTCGTGCTCAAAGCGTCCGAAGCGAACCTTGTTTTCCTCCAAGAAATTATTAATGAACTCGACATCGCACCCAATGTAAAAACCGAAATACGCACATTCCGACTAAGCTACGCAACCGCTGCAGATGTTGCACAAACCCTCCAAGAAGTACTTACCGGTGATGTGCCGGATAATCGACGCAGAATGGACGCTTGGGATCGCGCGAAATTGAGAACCTATCAACGCGAACAGGGCATCGATACAGCTCAAGGCATTGTGGGTACTGTCAACGTTTCCCATAACGACCGAATCAACGTCGTTGTGGTTTCTTCGGATCCGCGCAACTTCTCTATTATTGAGAAGGTCATCAATGAACTGGATCAGGAACAAACACAGGAAGAAATCAGACTCTATTTTCTTAAGTACGCCGATGCTGAAACACTTGTTCCGAGTCTGCAAGACCTTTTTGAAGGGGGCAGCGCAGGCGCAGACAGAGATATGCCGTGGTGGCGACGCAGGGATCGGGAACCGACTGAAAACACGACTGGTTTCGGTGTCCAAGGCGAAGTGCATCTCGTTGCCGACGTGCGCCTCAATGCTATTCTCATATCAACGAGTGCACAGAACTTTGAAACCATTGACGGGCTCATCAAAAGACTTGATGTCAACATGCCGGACCAGGAGTGGGGTACTCGCATGTATAAACTCAAGTTCGCCGATGCAGAGAACGTCGCTGCTATTATCAATAACGTCTATCAAGGTAGCTCCCAAAACTCGGGAAACTTTTTCTTTTTTCTCGCTGAACGTAACCGTAATCAAACTCAAGGTTCACTCGCTGGCAATGTCACTGCTGAGGCATACCCAACACTTAATGCCGTCATCGTTTCAACGGCTACACAACGTAACTTCGAGCTCATCACGGAATTTATTGACTCCATGGATGTTCCTACCCCGGAAGGGCGAAAAGAGATTACTGAAGCAATTCGTCTTGAATATGGGAGTGCTGAGCAACTTCAACAAGTACTTGCACAGGTTTGGGAGGGAGAAGGAGATGGCGGTGGTTTTAGTTTTAGCCGTTTCTTTGCTTCTGGAGGTAGACAGGAGCAGCAAGACATCAATTCCTTACGCGGAAAAGTCACTGTTTTTGCTGATGCTGATACCAATTCCCTGATTATCACAACGCTGCAGCGGTACCTACCGGATGTCAAGGCACTCATTCAGAAGTTAGACTTCGTCCGGGGGCAAGTCTGGATAGACATCCAGATTCTCGAAGTAACGCTTGATGAGACAACCAAACTCGGCATTGAACTTACTGCACAGGAGAGTAAAATCTTCGGTGTATCCGCTGTTCCGGGCAACCCTCTTATTGGAGAACTTGACTCGCAACTCGGTCTTGAAGCGGAGATTTCAGGTTTTAACCTCGGTTTGGCAACCAAGGAGTATATGGCACTCCTCCACACCCTTATGCGCGAGAACAAGGTGCAGACCCTTTCAACGCCATCGCTATTGACCCGTGATAGTTGGAATGCCACGTGGAGTAGCGGTCGCCGTATACCCTATCTCCAGAGTGTTGATACGACCAGCATCTTAGGTGAAGCCGTCTCACAACCTCTTTTCAACTACGATTTCATTGATCCGCCTGTAGGTATCAATATCTCACTCACGCCTTATATCGCCAAGTCACAAGTAGGTAAAGATGGCAAGCGGACTATCGGATTGGATATTGAGAATATCAGTGCCAGCAACTTTATTGAATTTACTGATTTCAACGCGCCCATTACCGATGACAACTCTATCAGTGTTTATATTGATGTCGAGGACGGTCAACAGATTGTCGTCGGCGGTATCATCCGTAAGAAACAGAAACAGGTGGAGACCAAACTTCCGATTTTGGGCGACATTCCGTTCATCGGTAGGCTCTTCAAAAACACCGAAACCGCTGTCGAAGATACTGAGATTGTGATTATTATTACGCCGCATATTGTAGACATCAAGAACCCTGAGGACCTCGAAAAACTCAAGGAGAAAGCCGACAATTGGCAGAATAATGGGAATACTAAAATGGAAGAGGACACCCCAGAGAAGTAGGCATGGCAGAGATTCGGCAGTAAAACAGGGCAAACTGGAGATTTCAGTTACGGGATGAGAGACCGGAATTCTGGACTGAAACGAATGACATCAAACTCACTTTGGGTTTGTGCTCTCTGTATGAATCGCTTATCCAGAGCAATGACTTTGGTTAGATATCTCAATGCTTGAGAGGATTGTCCTTCTTTCATAGCCGCTAAGCTTGCGTGATATAGGTATTCCGGGTTATTTGAGGTGTGCGCGAGTACCTGTTCAAAGGCGTTAAGGGCTTCCCTGTAGCGTCCCTGTTTATACAGTATCCATCCGAGTGTATCGTGAATATGTGTTGCATCTGGAGCGAGTTCACGTGCGCGTCTTGCCAACCTTTCTGCTTCACTTAGATGTGTCCCCAATTTATCGGCATAGAGCCACGCCAGTGTATTGTATGCTGCCGTAAATTCTGGACCTGTCGCAATTGCTTCCGAAAGTAGCGTAACAGCCGTCTCTAAGTTTCCTGCTGCGCTGGCGCGTCGTCCCTGTTCCCACAGTTGATAGGCTGTAAACGGATATTTTCCTGCTTTGAGTTCCCTGGCGAATACGAGCAACTGTGCAATCTGTGGATTGGGACGTATGGTTTGAACGGTTTTGCACGCTTGGATTGCTTCGTCGAATCGTTTTAGATTGAAATATACCCACGCTAAATTTTCGTGTGCCATCGCGTAGCGAGGATTCAACGCGACGGCCTGCTCCCACAATTTAAGTGCGGCAAATGTATCTCCGCTGTTTCTTGCTGAAACACCACGTCTCCATATATGGTAAGCCTGCATCGTGTATTTACCAGATTTGATGTCTTGGGCGGTGTTGAGTGTGAATTCGATGGTACTTAATTGGGACGGTGAGACACGCGAACCTTTTCCTGAGGAAATCGCAGAGGTGTTTGCCTTTAATGCTGTCTGACACGCCGTGATAGCGGAATCAAACTGTTCCATTTCAAGCAGTGCTGTGCCCATGTTCGCCCAAGCACTTACGATTTCTGGATTTAGCTCCACCGCTTGTTGGTAAGCGGTAACCGCTGATTCCAATTGATTTGCGTATAGATAGCTGTTGCCGAGATTGTAGAAGAGGTCTGCAGTGCCTCCAGATTCAGAAGGGTTACTGTCAGATACCAAGGCGATTGCCGAAAGATAGATGCTGATTGCAGACTCATATTCACCATTTTCAAAATAGAGTCCAGCCAGTTGGAGATGTGCTTGTAAATACTTCGGGCTTTTGACAATCGCTTGTTTCCAAGCAGCTATCGCTGCTACTGTCCGCCCAGTACGTGTAGCCCGCATTCCTTCCTGATAGTGTTGGTAAGCGGCAAGCGAGTAAGTTCCTGCATGCAAGTCGCGAGCGGTCGCAAGATTAACACGCAGTTGGGGCAGATCTGGGCTAACGATCAACCCTCTCTCATACACTGCAATCGCCTCATCAAAACGACCTAATTCTTGATATGTGAGCCCTAAATTGTTGAGTGCTTCTACGTTATGCGGCTGGATTTCAAGAGCGGATTGATAAGCTTTGGCTGCCTGTTCGTAGAGAGCGCGCTTATCAGGAACATCTATAACATCTACATTGCCTGCTTTGTGTGAAGCCAGTCCTAATTTGATGAGTGCGTCAATGTCGCGGGGCAGAAATTCTAAGGTATGGGTAAATGCCTTGATGGCTTTTCGGAACTCTGCTTTCTGATAGTAAACTAATCCGAGGTGATAGTATGCATCCGCAAAATCAGGCGCGATTGTTGTAACTCGGCTGAATGTTTCAACCGCAGCGTCTAATTGTCCGTTGTTTAATTCTTGGATGCCTTGGGCAAATAAGGGCGTTACTTTTTCGCTTGCAACAGTTGTGTGCCCGATGGTGACAAGCAGGACATAGATCCAAATTAGGAGTTGATAGCGATACATCGGTTTATCTTTCCAGTATACTTGCAAAACTGACTTTATATTTCATCTTTCATCTTCCTATATTTTAACGAGTTTCCCAATTTATTGCAACCTGACAGCGGAAAAGTACCCGAAGTTAACTATTCCCGAGTTGAATGGTACTGGACTTCTATCCACCGATGCGATATAATTCCGATTTAAGGGGATACTTATAAATTATCTCGCGGATAAATTACGTAAAGAGGGAACTACCACAGATTGTGTTCATAGGTGTTTTCATGAAAATTGCATTTCTATTTCTTGTGAGTCTTTTCGTCGTTTCTGATGGAAGTAGTCAGCCGATTGTTAAGTTTGCGGATGTCACGGCAGAAAGCGGTGTTATGTTTCAGCACGAGGACGGTCGCAGTTACAAGAAGTATTTTGTCGAAACACTCGGTTCTGGGGTGGCACTGTTCGATTATGACAATGACAATGACGTGGATATTTACCTCATCAACGGCACCGATTTAGATGCCCCTAATACTATTACGGATACAGTGAATCGCCTTTACCGCAACGATGGAACTGGACACTTCGTTGATGTAACAGAAGAGAGTGGGATTGGACATCAAGGCTACGGTGTTGGTGTTTGTGTAGGGGATTACGATAACGATGGTTGGCTGGATGTATACGTAACTAACTTCGGCTCTAATGCCCTTTACCGAAATAACGGCGATGGGACTTTCACAGACCGGACAGCAGAATCCGGAGTCCAGATTCTTGATTGGAGTGCAGGATGTGCGTTTGCGGATGTGGATGCCGATGGGGACTTGGATCTCTATGTTGCTAACTATGTCAATTTTTCTGTGGAGACGCACACGCCATGCCGGGTCAAAGGGATCTTGGTTTATTGCAGTCCGCGCGTTTACGATGGAGTGAAAGATGTTTTTTTTCGCAACAACGGCGATGGCACATTTACAGAGAATACACAAGATGCTGGATTTGACAACTTTGCTGCGCGTGGACTCGGTGTTACCTTCGCTGACTATGACACCGATGGCGACGCGGATCTCTACGTCGCAAACGATGCAGACGCGAACTTCCTCTATAATAACGATGGAAGTGGCCGGTTTCGGGAACAGAGCCAATTCTCTGGAGTAGCACTCAGCGAACACGGATTGGTTGAAAACGGGATGGGGGTTGCTTTCGGCGATTACGATAACGATACATGGCTAGATCTTATCGTCACTAACTTTCAGCATCAGACGAATACACTTTATCACAGTGATATGGGTGAGTTCTTCACGGATCAGACCTATGCATCTGGTACTGGTAACATCAGTTTACCATATTTAGCATGGGGGGTCAATTTTTTTGATTTCGACCATGATGGGTTTCAGGATGTCTTCGTTGCAAATGGACATATCCACGATAATGTGATACTTATTGATAGTTCGACCACTTATGCGCAACTGAATCACCTGTATTGGAACAACGGAAATGGCACCTTTACGGATGTCACAATGCAAAGCGGTCCGGGATTTACACAGCGGCGTTCCAGCCGCGGTAGTGCGGTTGGAGATATAGACAATGACGGAGATCTGGATCTGGTGGTGTCAAATGTCGGACAAAGGATTGATATTTTGCAAAACGATGGCGGACATCGTTCGGGAAATTGGATAAATCTTATGTTGGTAGGCACTACATCCAACCGAGCCGCCATTGGAACGCGAGTGCTTATGAAAGCAGGCGATTCCAGTCAAGTGCGAGAGGTACGGAGCGGTTCAAGTTACCTCTCACAAAATGATTTGCGTTTACATTTTGGAGTCGGAACACAGGAGAGGGTCGAATTGGAAATTCGATGGCAGAATGGAAGCGTTCAGCGATTTAAAAATGTGTCTGTTAATCGATTCCTGAAAATTGTGGAGGGCACTAATCAAGTTGAACCGTATTAAGGGGAAGGCGTTGCGGCGCATCGAAAACCGATCGTCAGATTGCGTGTTTCTGGTCGTGTGTGAAATCGATAAGCGCACCGCATCTGATAGATACCGAGAAGATTATTGCTCCACGAACCCCCGCGTAACACTCGAGTCTGTCCTGTTTTAGGTCCCCGCGGATTTTGGTATTGACTGTTTTGGTAATAATCCGGTGCATACCAGTCAGCACACCATTCAAATACATTACCTGCCATGTCGTACAACCCGTATTCGTTGGGAGGGAAACTTCCAATAGGTGATGTCCAATGCCATTGATCTTTTCCCCAAATGCCGACGGTGTTCGCGTGATTGCGAGAAGCCTCGTTTCCCCAAGGATAATTCTGATTGACGAGTCCACCGCGTGCTGCTGTTTCCCACTCGGCTTCTGTCGGGAGTCGTTTCCGTGCCCATTTACAATACATCAGAGCGTCGGCATAGGAAACCCCGACAACAGGGTGCGTGGTGTGCTTGGCACCGGCAGGGAAAGGTTCTTTTGCCCCTATCTGTGGTGTGTCTGTCCAGTATTTTGGGGGAGTGTAACCTGTTGCTGCTAAAAATGCCGCGTATTGTGCGTTGCTCACGGGGTATCGGTCAATATAAAACGACGATAACGACACGGAATGTTGTGGGTGTTCTGTCTGAAAGAAATTTCTGGGAAGTCGTTCATCCTTGTCTATCAATGCGGCAGTTTGGATCAATGTGCTTCCAATCCAATAGGTCCCAGAGGGGATCAGGACCATCTCACTGCCATCGGTTTCATTGACAATGACAAGTGGAAGTTCAGTAAATGCGATATTGATAGGAAGTAGAAAGTAGACGCTTAAAAGAACAAAAATCGGTCTATTCATGGTCCATTGGCAAACTGTGTTGTATTTCAGATTCATTTTTTTTAGCCTTTTCTGTTACACAGAGTGTAGCACAGGACCTACGCGATGTCAAGCCAAAGCATGACAATAAGCAGGACCATTTATTTTTAAGGTTTTTGCCAATTTATCGGAAAAGTCGGGAATCGGGTGTTTTTATTGGGCGTTTCCCTTTCCTCAATTTCCCGCGCTCCTACAGAAGGTTCATGAGGAGCGAACATCTAAAATTTTGAAAAACTGAATAGCCCTGATTTAAAGAGAAAGAAACCTTGACAATCACTAACAAAAAGATTATAATTAAAGTAGATTTCTATCTACATATACGGAGGTAACCGCCGTGCGAAAAATGGTTATTCTTTTTTACCTAATAATGTCAATTCTGCTGTTGTGCCAGGTGAGCGAGGCAGAACTCCTCGTAGCAGACGACTTTAAAAGTAAACTCAATAATAAGTATTGGAAGGGCCAAGATGAGTCTTGGGATGTGAATCGTGGTCACTTAGAAATCCACAGAGAGGGTGGAGATGGCAATGGGGAAGTTGATTTTGGATACGGATTGATAGAATTTGAGGATTTTGGACTGCGTCTCGATTTTCATCTGCTCGTGGATCCCTTTCCAAGCAAGATGGAACTCCTGTTTCGCGCCGACATAGACTATCATTTCTATCAATTGATTATCACCCCTGCTGATGGTGCCGGTCGTCCAAATTCTGCCCGCTGGTATAAGCGCGAAGGAAACGATCGGGGGACATGGAATGAGTATCGTGAACTCAGAGCGGAATTTCCATTTCAGGTTGAATCGAAAATGTGGTACACGATCGCACTGCTCGGAGATGGTAACAATTTTGAACTCTATATCAAGAAGCAGGGGGACCTCATATTTGAAAAGGTCATCGAATGGTCGGATCCGAAAAACCTCCATCCTAAGGGGGTCCTCGGAATTCACACCAATCAGCTCCAACACTACTACATTGACAACGTTTACCTTTACGATAACCCGGGCGAGGTTAACCTCGCCGTTGAACCTCAAGGTAAACTTGCCGTAACATGGGCAAACCTCAAACAGTAGCTGCTCCAGTTTAGCAGAAGTGATTTTGGAGCGAAAAAGCGTTGACATAGGTTCACACTTCATTAGAACATGCTATAAGGTTTCCGCCCTTTCGTTGGTGGAAACCTTATAGTTCCATTTGTGTTTCTGACTACAAATTAGGTCACTGTTTAAACTTTGCAGACGCAAATACGCCTACTTTCAAATTGCACTTGATTAATGATACGCTTCAGTCACAGGTATATGTTCCATGAACATTACAAATATAAGGCCAATTACCTAAAAAGGAGATTCAATCACCATGAAGCAACTTTTCTTAATCTCAGCACTCAGTTTGTCGCTTTTCGCGCTTGCTTTGACAAGTGTACCAGCGGCAGATCTGGCAATCTATTCGGGACCCACAAATCCGGGTTGGATTTCACAAGACGCTGCCATCGCGAATGCTGAAACAATTATGAATGACGATCAGATGAAATCCATTTTTGAGAGTATTGAAAACTACGGAGATGGTGACGAGGTAGGCTACGATTCACCATTGGGTGCATGGATGCAGGCACACACCGGGAACGGACAGCAGGATGTTTTTATTGCTGCGTCCGGAACCGCACCGAGCGCAGTTTATCAATTTCCGAATGCAGATCCGGACGGTTCCAACATCGAAAACTTCGTTGAGGATGGGAACGTTTTCATCAATGTCGCGGACTGGATCTTGTACATGAGCTATGAAGGTGGAACTCGCAGTGCGAATAATGCTGCTGATGGTGCCGCCAATGTCTTTGATATACCTGGACTTAGTTTCGGAGCACGAGGTGGACCGCAGGTCCCCACTGATATGGGCGAAAAATACCTCCCATCGCTGGTGGAATTTCAGTCCGATAGACCGTGGCATCTTGAACAGCTTGAAGGCACAGATTGGGAAGTCACCGCCTTCGCTACTTCAAACGATGACCCAAATTCCGCGGATCCAGCAGTTGCTGTTAACAATGTTTATGGCGGAATCATCGCGGCTATGTGGCAGAAAGCACAACCTGATTGGGAGGGTGACGACCCACGGGCAACAGGTGTTATCGAATTTATTTCCAACTGGCTTATGGAAAACGGAAGTATTGCTACCCCAGTTGAAGCCCAAGACAAAATAGCGACGATCTGGGGTAAAATCAAATCCGATCACTAATTATCTTTCTGACAATGTTTCTAACAATAGCTGGAATGGCACCTTAACCTGCCATTCCAAAAACAACTAACATACTGATGGCAACCAAAAAGGAGGATTGCACATCATGAAAATCTATGTAGGTATAGCCCTCTTGGCTCTCTTGAGCTGTGTGGCTACAGTTTCAGCCAACGATTTGGCGTTTTACTCAGGACCGACCAATCCGGGTTGGATCTCTGACGGCGCGGTTGCCGAAAATGTCAAAGCTATTAGTAACGATGCTGGGGTTAAATCCCTATTTAACAGCATTGAGAATTTCGGTGACGGCGACGAAGAAGGCGATGGTTCCCCCCTCGCTAAGTGGTGTATAGAACATACCGGCAATGGTCAACAAGACGTTATCATTCTCGCTTCCGGAACCTCTCCGAGCGCACTTTATCCGTTCCCAAACAAAAAACCTGATGGTTCCAATGTAGAGAACTTCATTGAGGAAGGCAATGTCGTCATTAACGTGGCAGATTGGATTTTCTACATGAGCTACGAAGGTGGTGTTCGGAGTCCTGATAACGGTGCAGCGGGTGCTGCTAATGTCTTTGATATCGACGGGTTGACTTTTGCTGATCGGGGAGCTAACTTTGAAGCGACTGACATTGGGAAGGCAGCTATCCCCTCATTCAAACCCTTCAAATCCACCCGTCCGTGGCACCTTGAGCAGTTCAAGGGATCGGACTGGGATGTCGTTGCTTTTGCTCAGGCAGATAAGAATACGGCAGACCCAGCAGTTGCAGTCAGCAAGTCCCCTGGCAAAGATGGCACTGGTATGATTGCAGCAATGTGGCAGGTGGGCGCGCCTGTCTGGGCAGACGATCCCGACATTCGCGGTATCGGAGTCGCTGAATTCATAAACAATTGGCTTTCAGAAAACGGGGAATTTGATGTTGAAGCCAAAAACAAGTTAGCGACAACTTGGGGTTCAATCAAGCAGGTTCGCTAATTTCGCACGCTTTATCGTCAAGATAGTTCTGACTTCTTGACCCGTTCTACAAGAGAATGTCTCTGTCCCGTCCGCACGGTGCAGAGGCATTCTCTTTTCTTTCCGTTTGCCAATTTCTTTATTGAATGCGACTTCGACTCACCCAGTCAGACCACGACATCAGGAAACCGTGCCTACTGGACAACGACAGAAGCCATACTATTTAGGGGACGTAGCTTTCATTTTGCTCCACGT
>JAPOOP010000245.1 GCA_026713385.1 Candidatus Poribacteria bacterium
TAATCAGGAGAGACTTGTAGGTTTAATCCTGTGTGCTTTTCAATTTTATCTTTGGTTTTACTTGACTTTTAATCGGGATTCTGCTAAAATATATTAAGATATTGACAAGAGTGGATCAGAAATTTTATTTAACAAAATCTGAAGCATCTCATCGTCCTATCCCGTGTAAAGTGGTCGCGTGGATTCGGACGTATTAAATTTCGGAGAAACTTGCAAGACGAAAATTGCTATTAATAAAGTCTATGAAGGAGAATTCATTTTGAACAAGATTTTGGGGGCGAAGCAGGTAGCCGCGGTCCGAAAAATTCTGTCTGGTGTGCCAGAAGCCTCAACTTATACTCCAGTAACGGATTCCTTGAACAGAGCGGCTGAATTGGGTGAAGACAAGATTGCAGCCGTACTTACCAGTTTCAGCTCAATGCCACAATCGACAACCGTTTTCGCGAATCCGGCGTTGCACAAAGTTGCGGTTGACTGTGCGGGTACCCAGATAACATTAAACATTCGCAGTTTTGCGATTCGTGGTATTATATCCGAAAGTGAGATCGTCGCGGGTCAGGTCAGTCCTGCAAGTGTCATCTTCGCTGGGCTTTTCGGTAGGAAACCTGAAACGGACGCGGCCGGGCTTGACGAAGAAGCACTGCTGTCAGAATTAATAGATAAGAAATTTTATAACTTTATCACGACTCGCAGAGAGAGCCTCACCGGTAAACAACGACTCGTCAATCAGGTCGCAGAATTTGTTAAAGCCTTCCCAGAAGCAGGTCCCGAGACTGCCATTCAACATTTCTCAACACTCCGTAAACTCAGTCAGCCGAATCAGAAAGGGATTAACGGCACCCGGCGCCCCGGTGCCCTCCTGCTTGAACTGATTGCGACGCACATGGAGAATGTCGCTGTCGGGACAGTCTCTGTGTATATGCGCCATCAGCTCCGTGAAAACAATGCCCTGCATCCGCAAGTCCTCGCGATGCGCGCAACCGATCTCATCACCGAGCACCAAAAGCGTGAAAAAACTGCCTTCCAAACCGCCTACAGCCTCCTCTTAGGACGAGACGCCAGCACCGTTGAAGCGAATATCTTAGAACGGATGGGGATCATACAGGCACATCACGGTTCCGCAGGTTCCAACGTCGTCGCACGTTACCTTGCTACTTTGCACGCCGGGGCAGTCTCTGACTTTTTTGTCGCATCACAGATGACCTTAGATGGCGATCGGCACTTCGGCGCGATTCACGACATGACGGCTTTCATTAATCAAATTGAATTGCTTGATACCGAAGCGCGTGAGGATGCAATCCGTCAACGGATGCTGTCTGCACTACCGACCTTTGGGCACCCTGAAATCGCCGCTGCTGGCCGCTCTGATGAAATCCAGCAAGACCCCAGACCTGCCATCTATTTCAATCCTTTTTTAGAAGCCGTTGATAATGGGGACATTCAACTCAACGATCGACAGAAAAAACGGTTGGGTATTACACAGCGAATTTACCAACTCGCTTTCATTGAAGGCTTTGTCCGGCCCGGACGTGAGAATGAACCGCCACTCCGTTTAACGCCGAATACCGATTTCGGTGGATGGGCAGTCCAAGAAGGATTGGACATCTATGAGAGCGACAGAACGCTATTAACCTATATCTTCCGTGGTTTTGGTTGGATGATGGATGCCCGCGAACAACTCCAACTCAGGATTATCCGACCCGTTATCCCACC
Organism: Candidatus Poribacteria bacterium; assembly: GCA_026713385.1. GTDB lineage: Bacteria > Poribacteria > WGA-4E > WGA-4E > WGA-3G > WGA-3G. Next base: position 1,714 of record JAPOOP010000245.1, read on the forward strand.
ACATCCAGATGTCATTCCGGCACCGACTGACGATATGACCATCGCAAACGAAGTGGTCGCATTACACGACCGGATGGCAAGATCGAATGCTTTCAATGGATAGCCACTACATGGCTGTCAGGGATCAGGTTGGGTTCCTACGCGACCCTTTCGGGCATCGGACGCTGGTCAATATACTTCCTTTTCACTAAGCACTGAAAGCCGACCGCTGACTGCTGATGGCTATTAACGAATTAGAGAGGAATATCAGTGATTGAATTTGAGCAATTAACAGTCCCAACTGAAGGTGAAAGAATTGGGATCGTCAATGGACAGATCGTCGTGCCGAATAAGCCGATTATCCCTGTCATTGAAGGCGATGGCATCGGACGGGACATCATGAAGGTTACACGCCGGGTTGTTGATGCCGCTGTCCAAACGGCGTCCAACGGTGAAAACCAGATCGTTTGGTTTGATGTCTACGCTGGCGAAAACGCCATGGCGAAATACAACGAATGGCTGCCGCAGGATACCTTTGACGCAATTGAATACTTCCGCGTTGCCCTGAAGGGACCCCTCACAACACCCGTCGGTGGTGGATTCCGGAGTTTAAACGTGACGCTGCGTCAAGTCCTTGAACTTTACGCATGTGTCCGTCCCGTCCGCTACTTCCAAGGTGTCCCCGCCCCTGTCACACACCCCGAAAAAATGGATGTCGTTATCTTCCGTGAAAATACCGAGGATGTCTACGCTGGCATTGAATGGGAGCAAGGCACGCCAGAGGTGAAAAAGGTTATCGAATTGCTCCGCACCGAGATGGGAGTAAACATCCGCGAGGATTCCGGTATCGGTGTGAAACCGATCAGCATTTTCGGCACGAAACGCTTGGCACGGATGGCGATTCAGTACGCAATTGACCACGGCAGGCGTAGTGTCACCTTTGTTCACAAAGGCAACATCATGAAGTTTACTGAAGGTGCGTTCTGTGCTTGGGGATACGAACTCGCGAAAGAAGAATTCGCTGATCAGACGATTACTGAGGATGAACTTTATAGCGATTACGGTGGTGAGTGTCCAGAAGGTAAGATAATTGTCAATGACAGAATTGCTGACAGCATGTTGCAGCAGATTCTAACGCGAACCGATGAATACGATGTGATTGCTACCCCGAATTTGAACGGGGATTATCTCTCGGATGCCGCGGCGGCACAGGTCGGCGGTATCGGTATGGCACCCGGTGGTAACCTCAGCGATGAAGTGGCACTTTTTGAGGCGACGCACGGCACCGCACCGAAGTATACCGATCAGGATGTCGTCAATCCGGGTTCACTGATCCTCTCTGCGGTGATGATGCTGGAGCACATGGGCTGGCAAGAAGCCGCCGACATGATTATTTCGGGACTTGAGAAGACCATCCTCCAGAAAAAGGTGACCTACGATCTGGAGCGTCTCATGGAAGGCGCGACGAAGGTCCGTACCTCCGAGTTCGGTGCATCTATTATCGAGAACTTTTAGTGCATACCTCTTCCACCACACATAGCAAAGGAAAGACGCATGTCGTTAAAAACGAAGATTATTCTGGGAGCAGGTGTCTTGGCTGCTATCGGCATCGGTATCGGTCTTGAATTACATCGTCTTCACAGGCGCATTCTGGAAGAGTTAGTTACAATTCGCCAGCAAGGCGAGAGATAGATGCAGTTTTCATCCTCATTGCCTTAATCCGTGATTTTAGCTCTACTCGATAGTATATGTGTAGAAGTGGTATAGTCTACATTTAGAGTAAAGTCGAAAAATATGTAGACAGTTGCGCAGCGAACAACCCTTCGTGCCTCTTTAGCGTGTCTCATTACTATAAATAACGTAGGAGGAGAGCGTGATCCACGAAATAAGAACCTACAATTTGAAACTCGGTCAACTTAACGAATACTGGGAACGTTTCGGCGAGAAGTTACCGAGCCGTCAAGAACTATCGAAACTCGGTGGACACTGGTACACCGAAGTAGGACCCTTGAACCAGATGGTCGCTGTTTGGCCCTATGAGAGTCTTGAGCAACGGGCGGAGATCCGACGCGCCGCAGAAGCCGGACCGAACCCAATATGGCCCCCCGATACAAGCGAACTCATTGTGTCAATGGTATCCGAAATTTTCCTACCAGCTCCTTTTATGGAACCCTTAGGTGAAAGAGACCTCGGACCGATATATGAAATGCGTTTGTATACCTATCCTGCGGAGGGCATGCCACAAGTGCTGGAGGCGTGGGGGGCAGCGATCCCTGAGCGTGTGAAGTATTCATCGTTGGCAGGCTGTTGGTACTCGGAATACGGTGGGATCAACAATTTCATCCATATATGGGCGTATAGGAGTTTTGAGGAACGCCAA
>JAPOOP010000525.1 GCA_026713385.1 Candidatus Poribacteria bacterium
AAACAAGCCACTCAAGAAATAGTCTTGGAGAAATTCGTACCAAAACTGATGAGTGCTTTGGAGAAAGAAATTATCTCTCAGATTGAAGCACAACTCGGAAAAGACATTCTCAAAACCCCGATGGGGATGGATATACTCAAAGAAGCAATTCCACAAGTGAAAACTCAAATTAGGGAACAACTACAGTCCCAACTCCAAGCGCAACTCGGAGCAGAATTTCTGAAATCGGAAGAGGGGCAGGACATACTCCAGCAGCTATCGGTTTTGTTGTCCGCTGACGTATTATCCCTCAATTGACTTCAATCTACAATAACGTGAGTTCGGTAACAGAGAGGCAACCGAACTCACTTAAAAAACACAGGAGAAATTACCATGTTAACAACATTGATTCAAAAAGAGATAATGCATCACATTCTCAGCGTCCGATTTATCGCGCTTCTGCTGATGTGTGCTTTACTCATCCCACTCACCCTTTCTATCAACTATCGCAGGTATAGCCAGAACTTGACGGATTATCAAGAGTCCGTGAAACGCACACGCACAGAAGCGAAGGAGAATCCACCGAACGCACAGGATCCAAACACGGAAGTTTTTAAGTTCTTCCTCAAACCTACACCTTTGAGCGTCTTTGCAAACGGTTTAGAAGAAGCACTGCCGACCTATCTTGGGATGACGCGTAATGGCGTTCGGCAAGGTTCAGCAGGGATTTCTCAGGCATCCGCGGCGTATGCACTCGGAAACCTTGATTTCCTGTTTATTATAGGGACGGTTTTTAGTCTGCTGGCACTTCTGTTCACATTTGATGCTGTTGCTGGAGAAAGAGAAGCAGGCACGCTCCGGATAAATCTGTCAAATCCGCTTCCCCGAGATGTGTTTCTGTGGAGCAAGCTGATCGGTGGATACATTGTGTTCGTTATTCCGTTTTTAGTATCTTTCCTTTTGGGGTTACTCCTGATTGTCTGGCAGGGATTTCCGCTCGGTGAGCTTAAGGTTGCCCTGCCAGTGTTCGGTCTAACGCTTGTCTCGCTCCTCTATATTGCGGTCTTTTTTGCGATAGGTGTCGTCATTTCAACGTATCTTGACAACGCCAAGACCGCGTTGATTGTCGCTTTTACATTTTGGGTGTTCGCCGTGCTGATCGCGCCACGGGGTGCGTTTGTCGTTGCGAAACTCGTCGCGCCCACCCGAACACAGCAAGCTGTTTATATGGAGAAAAACGCACTTCGCAATAACCTGACAAAGGATAAGGAAGAGAAGATTGGGGAAAAAATGGCTTTAGCTTTTGAGAGCGGCGGTAGTGTTCAGATTAACCTAAACGATCCAGAGACGCAGAAAAGGTTGGATAAACTCAGAAAACCGATTGAGGAACAGTATCGACTGGAGTTCCAGAATCAATCGGGTAAAATTGACAGGGACTATCAACGCGAAAAGGATCGGCAAGAGCAGGTTGGTGAGATGCTCTCCCGGATCGCCCCAACGTCTTCACTCACCTATTTTGCGATGAACCTCACACAAACTGGCACGTTAAAAAGGGACACCTACTTTCAAACGGGTGAGCGGTACTATAAGCAACTTGATGATACGTATTTCAGCACAATTTCAGACGACGTACTGGCACAGTTCATGCAAATCATGAATCGCACGAATGATTCTGATGAATCCGAAACAGACAAAATCCTACCGCCACCAATGTTAATAGAACCTGCTTTATCGGACACATTGCGCCGCTCCGCAGTGGATGTGTTCTTACTCGGTTTTTTTGCACTGGTGTTCACAGTCGTGGCGTTCTTGAAGTTCTTCCGTTCCGATATCTGATGTGAGGGATACCTTACCCACTGCTGGCGGGGTTTGTAACCCCGCCTACCC
>JAPOOP010000501.1 GCA_026713385.1 Candidatus Poribacteria bacterium
GGACTCGCAGTCTCACCCAAACGAAAAATAACCACCACATGGGCGCACTTGAAGCAGCAGCCTTGATATTTGTTGGTTGGCGATTAGCAATTATGGTAGATATCAGAACCTACCTTCTAATCAAAAACGGAGCCCGCAACAACGGCGCGGGGTTTTTGCTTGGGCGTTTCTTCAACTCGAATACAAGAACCTTCAAAGTTCATAAGAGTGTTCCTTATCCGCAAGGTAAAATTAAAAGATGTTTCGAAAAAACTTGGATCTGGTTTTCAATGCATTTCTACTTGTGGTGGTTCTCGTCATAGCGTTTTGGACCACCTACGCCGGAGCGAGACTGAATCCAGGGGAAAGTGCCAAACCAGCAAATTCAGGGTTCTACTATAGAACCCCGGGTGTAAGCGGCACGTGGTTCGGCCCTGAAATCAACTCGCTTACCCTCTGCTCCGGTGTCCACAACCCTTTTAACAATAGAGGGCGGTTCGACATCGTAGAAACCATCGAAAATGCCGCGGTGTCCCGTTCAAGTATCCGAGGCGCGCTCCGTTGGTATCGTGGACAGCGATGGTATTTCGGCACGGACGACACGCCGTGGGGCACAAACTTCTCCTACATTACGCTCCGCGATGATTTAGGATGGGATGAAATTAGTGTAGGAGGCGGAACAACCGGCTATCCGTGGAGCGGTGTCGAACGACACTGGCGGGACGGGAACATTATCCGAGCACAAGCCTCCGTCATCGGCTGGCGGCGGTATGCCCGAGGCGCAGAACGATGGGTCTGTCCGATGTACTACAAAATCGGAGGGTGGGAAGGCGAAACCGTTGAAGTCAACTGCAAAACCCTCAGAACTTGGTTTCCCCCAGATTGGAACGTCCTGAAACAGAAAGATGGAGACTTCGGTCCCCCTGTTGAGCGCGAACCCGGAGTCCTGAGTCGGAAAGGAAAGAAAACACAACAGTGGTACGACTGCATCAAAATCAATTAATCTCTGCATCCCCACGGATGGTAGGTGCGGTTTCTAACCGCACCGAATCCTGACTCTTGCTGACTGTTGGGGACTAACTGCTAACGGTAAGAGGAATCTCCGACTTCCGAACCTCTTGGCCTTTCTCCGCTGGCGAGGTTTCCTAACCTCGCCTACTGATCGCTGACTGCTGATTGCCGACAACTATCTTATGTCAAACAGAAACACAATACTCCTCATACTGCTTTATACACTCATACACTGCACCCCTTTTGCCTCCGCCGAGACGTGGCACGACGATTTTGATGCGGAAAAACCCGATGCATGGCGGGTCGTCGGGAACGATTCCATCTGGAAAATCGAAGACGGATTCTTAAACGCAGAGGTCAACCGGGACTGGGATGTCCAATACGAACTCTACCAATTTACTGCACTCCCACCCCCCTACAGAAACTTCACAATCACGATAAACGACTTCGGTGGCGACAAAACACGTTTCGGTTTTTGTGTAGGACGATATTTTCCCGATACCTCGAAAGAGGATCCGTTTTTCTACGTGTTTTTCCCAGATGAAATCAGAGCGAGGCGGTTCGACGGTAAAGGGAGCAGCCATCCCTTCCGAACTCGACTCTCCAGAGAACCGCGTACCCGCTGGGAAACGGATGCCCTCTCAAAGATGGAGCTCCAATTTAATTCGGGACATTTCGTGCTGTTCGCAGACGGTGAACTCCGCACAGCTTTCCAAGATGCAAACTTCGATAAGATCGAAATCCTCGGTTTCGTCATGGAAGGCATTAACATCGCAAACGAGTGGGTCGGCGCAGCATGGGCAGATGCCTTCACCATTGCCGGCCTGAACGTCTCTCCAGAGGTAAGATTAACCCTAATATGGGGACAACTCAAACTGAGGTAAACAACATCCAGCTCAGGAACGGCGTAGGTAACTCGTAAGAAAGGCGGCAGATCTACAGACCGCCTTCATTATTCCGCAAGGTAAAATTAAAAATCCGCAAGGTAAATTTAAAAAATGTTGGAAAAAGAATTTAGGAACGAAGACCCATCAGGCAAGATTATTGTCCTCGCGTCGTTTATCGTTTCCCTGATGGGTGGAGGTGCCCTCGCCGTTAAAATCGGGCTGCAAGGCTTTCCGCCGCTGAAAATGGCACTCTTCCGTTGTATATTGGGAATTATTGCTGTTGGCGGCATAGGACTCTATTATGGGATGTCCATGCGGATGCGTTTCGAGGAACTCCGTCGGTTGCTGCTGATTGCCGCCCTCTACGCCCTGCATACGATTACTTTGAACATCGGCACCCAACTCACAACAGCCTCTCGGGCAACCATTTTTTTCTATCTCTACCCGTTCTTCACAGTCCTGTTCGGGCACTTCTATCTTCCAAATGATCGACTCTCTGCCACCAAAACAGTGGGAATTTTCATCGCCTTCGGTGGCGTTTTTCTCTCGCTCATGCCGAATTTACAAGGTCTTTCTACAGGATACCTCATCGGCGACCTGATGGTAACCCTTGGGTCGTGTTTCTTGGGACTCCGCATCACACTGACAAAGGTGTTCGTTCAGGAGATTCACCCCTACCGACTTCTTGTTTGGCTGTTAGGTCTAAACATCCCCTGCTTTTACGTCCTGGGGCTCATTTTTGAGGGCGATAAGCCGATCGGATGGACATTAGAAAGTACTGCAGGATTGCTCTACCAAGGGTGGATTATTACAGGTTTCTGCTTTTTGGTGTTGACATCCCTGCTAAGAAAATACAAGGCAAGCAAACTGGTAATTTTAGGCTTCCTGATGCCGGTATCCGGTGTTCTGTTCAGCCATCTAATTTTAGGGGAGGAACTGACCGTCGGCTTGTTGGCAGGTACTGGATTAGTAGCAACCGGGATTTACCTCGTGAACAGACAATCTTAAAGCGTTCGCACGCGATAATCCGAGAAAAAGGTTTTCCAACAACCTGTATAAGCAGGAACAATCTGCCATAGCATATATTACCTCTCTTAACGAAGCAGCTAAACAAAAAGTTGCTGAAATTAAGAAGTATAACATGTCAGTGGCAAGAGAAATAAAACGGTTAACCCGTTAATTTCTCAGGAAAAATCGGTGGATGTTTCTGCATCTGCCGATTTTTGTATCTCAACCAGCCGGGCTAAAGCACCGTCCGTTCCAAGTTGCGGTGATAAACATAAGCCAAGCAATCGTGAATATAAATGTAAATGTGGTTTCACATATCATCGAGATGGCGTGGGCGCAATTAACATAAGGCAAAAGTATCTTGGACACTTAGGTGTCCCAGTAGCGGCGAATATGGCATCGCCCATCGGCATTCGCTTAGAAGCCCGATGTTGCTCTGTATAAACAGAGAATGTTCCCACGAGGAACAAAAGGAATCTCCAGACTTTAGTCTGTAGAGGGTTCAAAAAAATTAGTATGTGAGTTTTCCTAACTTCACCTACGGATTCTTGATTGCTGACCGCTGACAGCCAATAACTACCTAAACAACTCCCGCTGCTCCCCACCGAAATGCCGCTCCGACTTCTGACTCGGACGAATCCGCCATTCCATCGGCAACCGAACGAACGTATTAATAATCTCAGGATTCTCGAAATACGAATCATCAATCTGCCAGAACTGCAGACGCGGATAACTCCGTCCGTTATGCGCAAAACTCCCCATATTCTCCGCCTGCTGACGCATCCCCGCACTGATAGGTGCTATCGTGATAAAAATCCCGATCTCCGCGTTGTTCTCATGCATCACCTGACAAAAAGCACGCACCTGCGTAATCGACGCTCTACCGGTCTTGACCTCCGCGAGAATCCGGGCATCCGTCTCTTTCATCTGCTGTGTATTCCATAATGTCATAGCCCCGACACCGTCATGCCC
>JAPOOP010000434.1 GCA_026713385.1 Candidatus Poribacteria bacterium
GAATACCGGTTATGTCCGATAGCGATATGCCCTTTCAGTCCCGCTAAAGCCTCAGAGGTGAAGACAGAATGAACGAGTCCCATACCGTGGTGGTATGTGAACTTCTCACCATCCGATGCGACAATACCGCTACTTTCCTGACCTCGATGCTGAAGGGCGCGTAACCCTAAATACGTCAACTCTACCGCTTTTGGATGACCGAAAACGCCGAACACACCGCATTCGTCCTTTGGTTTATCATCGTATTGCATTTTGATGGGTGAAACCTCCAGCGTGCACGCTTGGATTTTCGCAACTTTTCATTAGATAAGCCTTCCTGAATTAAGCCTGTTCTGCACTCACTTCTGTGTCTTCTACCGGTGTTAACCTGTACCCTAATATTGCACCGATAGGAACAGCAAGGATGTACCAGATTTCGACCGGCAAACCGAGGTGCACCCACCCGCGCATGGGTAACGAGATAATATACGCAAGTGTTTTAAGAACGGGTAGAAGCAACGCCAAGATCAAATTCGGTCTGCCAAATATTTCCCACGGAACGTTAAGCAGTGCCAGCAAACCGACGACAGCAGGTGGACCCAAAAATGCTCCCGAACAGAGCGGTTTTAGAGGAATATCGGCACCAAATTTTCGACTCACAAAGCGGATTCCAGTGCTTGCCCCTACAATCACAATCCCATACGTGACACTCAACGAGATGAGGAGAAACAAGCCTACCCAGAAACCGTGATTGACTCGGTTCCCAAGTAGGAATTGCCAAATAAAATTCTCAAATAGCAGCAGGCAAATCCAGCCACCTACCAGCCCGATGATGCTCCCTGCAACAATTTGCCCAAACGTTAATGTAATGTTATTTTTGGTTTCCATGCGCTCCCAACTCTCTGTTTAAATTTCAATTCTATTGTATCACGATGCAACATTATTGTCAAAGTTATCTCACTTTTTTGTGTAGGGTCATTTAGGTCTTCTGTAAGGGGAAATTCCGATAGGACATTTCAATCCATCGCGCCCCAAGTTGAAAAAGTGAACCGTTTGCTGGTGTTTCAAAGGTAAAAACGGGTTTGCCCCACGCCAACACTATCTGCGCAAATTCCAAAATCTTACTATCCTCTGCAGCGTGCGCAATACAGATTTTGTCCGCAAGCGCTGCAACAAAGAGGTTACGTTGGTGCGCCAATGCTGCAGTTGATCGCTTATGTTGATGCCCAAAAATAGATAGGATTAATAGACGCTCCGCAGACAACGCATCCTTCCACGCCGATTTCAGTCGCATGTTTTCGATGCTCCGTGCCGGACTTATGAGAATTGGTTGTGAGCCACGCAGTAAAACGCGTAGGCACTCCTGCTCAACTGGAGAATGATACCCACTGATCGTTGGGATGCCTGCTTTTCTAAATTCTTGTGCCAAGTCATGCGCTTTCAGGATAATCTCTCCCGGGCATTTACTTGAACAGAACAGTGCCCAGAGGTCTCCGCTTAAGGTGGTGTTTTGCCCAGGTAACAGGTCAATATTCCCGCGTGCCCAGATCGTTTCCGGTGTCTCCGTTTTTAAATACTGCTCTAATCGTGTTGGATAATCCGTGTCTTTTTGTGTGATGTGTTGAATTGACTGCGCCACTTCCAGTCCCTATATGATATTTGAGGATGCAAAACTTGTAATAAATATCGCTTAATTAATCAGTTACCTAATCGTTCACTTTCTTTTTAGGACTATGAGCGATATCCATATTACACTACTGATTTTGGACGTAATCGCCTAATTAATCGCCTAATTAATCAATTACTTTTCGGACGTACTTAGTTCCTCTTCCCTTTCCTACCACAGTGAGTAAATCTTTCTTGGTCAAATCAGTTAGTTCTGCATAGGCCGTCTGGCGTGAGACATGATTGATCTCTACATACTCTTTTGTCGCGATTTGCCCGTGTCTTTGCACATAGGAAAAGGCATTCTTTTGACGCTCGTTCAACTGTGCTGAAATATCGTCAATCTCTATAAAAGTGCTCTCTTGAATCGGGGACTCAAAAATGATTGTGGTTTGAAGTGGATGAAACTCATAACGCGGTTCCTTGTTTCCCCATTCCCCAGAGAGTCTTTTCATCATTCTGATACCAGAGCCGTAACGTTCAATGAAACCAATATCGTACATGAATCGGCTTAAGATGGGATTTACCGGTTCATGGACTGGCGTGTCTGGGCTGACCCCTTCTGGAAAAGTGCCGGGATTAATGACCTCAACGCGGTTATCGAATATAAAGACTCGGACATCCGAGTGTTTTTGATAGTTGCGATGAATCAATGCGTTGATAATCGCTTCCCGCAGTGCAGCCAACGGATATTCAAACTTATCGTCTCGTTGGAAACTCCTTGAAGTCCGAAGACTTAGGAGGCGAATATTTTTTCTGATGAATTCCTCCGCAGCATCAACCATTTCCCAAAGTGCCCCAGAGCAATCCAGTCGATCAATGACAGGATGAGTAACCGATATTCCTTTAAATCTAACAACCCGAAGCTGCGCGTTTTGGAAGAATCTTTGGGGGTACTTGCTAAAGAAGAGAATACCGGCATGGGTTGGGATATCTTCATCGCTAAGCCCATCAATATTCCTCAACAATGCAGTCTGACTCATGTCCTGTGGCTTTGCTACATTTCGGGTCGTTTCTCTACGGATCAGGTACCATTCAACTTTTTTCTCATCTATATCATCAATTCCAGCACGTGTGACTAAAAGTTGATCCCAACTCTGTCCAGTGGCGTTGAGATGCATCTGGGCAATCTCTTGTGGAGACATGACGCGGTTGCTATTCCCGACTCGCTTATAACACACGCCTCTAACGGAAACAGGTTTTAGCGAGGATTCCGAAATACGTATCAGCAAAACCGATTTTTCCTTTAGGTCAACCGATTCAATTTCCAGTGCCACCCGCGGCTCAGTCGCTTGGGCAATCCGATTTGACCAGTTTCTGAGGGTCTCTTTCCCAATAGTAATTCCTCTGATTTCCCCCGTATCAGAAACACCAATCAGAATAACACCTCCGTTGGTATTGGCAAACGCAACAGCGGTCTCAATAGCCTCCTGATCGAAGTTTTCTTTGAACTCGGTCATGGCGTTTTCGCCTTGTGCAATGCGTTGTTTAAGATCAGCAATTTCCATAGTTTTTGGCAAATCCTAATACCTATTCTTCCGAAGGATTCTCAACCGGAATTGGTTTACTGCGTCCCTTGTATATTAACTTAACTCGTATTGTGCCTGATCGACGCGGTGGAGGGGTGGCTATGACCGCATCCAAGTTCAGGATGTCCTCTTCATCATAGACAGGAAAAGCGAGGCGTTGCTTCTGTTTTTTGTTCGTTGTGTTTTTTCGTTGTATGGTTTTCATAGACTGTTTAGAACTCCTTTGTTTGCAATTTTAACAGAAGTTGGGGATGTGTGCAACCGTATTACACAGCAGTCCCGTAAAGGAAATAGTGCGCGTTTCAGAGTATTCAGAGTAAATGGAAAAAATAATAGGTTTCAGGAAAAGTCCGTGAACCCATACTGGGACTGGATTCTCAGCGGTTTTGGCAGAGGGTTTCTCGGAGGTTTACTCTGAAAATTTCAGAGGCGAGGGGAGGGCTTTGGTTTATACTGTCTGAATCAGGATTTTCAAGATTATAGGATTTTCAGGATAGGAAGGGAATAACGTTCTTTAGTCTACTGGAGGAAGATGTTTTCTGTGGTGGGTTTTCAGTGCGATTCACGGAGGATTCACGGAGGATTTTTTAAAGTTAGGTGGTCCGTGGGTTCGTGGAAGGCAATATAACCTATCTCCGTGAAAATACGAAATGATAAATTAAATTTAACGAAATATCTCATTGCAGTGCGGAGCCAATCCCGCTGTCCCTGAACGAGAGAAAATCCGTGAAATCTGCGAAATCCGCGTCAATCCGTGATTCAGACAATTAATTACCTGCATTAATTTCCCAACCCCATACGATATTTAATGTCGTAGTTGATGATGAAGTCTAATTCCTCGTCTGTGAAGCCATAGTATTTGGCGAGCACATGGTCGACTTTGTCTATGATGGGTTTGGAGTGACGTGGAAAAAACTCGTCATAGACAACACGCCCGGTCGTTTTATAATTGGTCTCCTTACGTTGGGCATGATGTCTTAGATCTTGCATTAAATCAGCGGCAAGTTCAGAGAGAGTCTGCTTCATAGTCTCATCCATTTGATCAACACCAATTGGAAAACTTCTAACTTCACGCAAAGTTAAGTCGCGGCAA
>JAPOOP010000408.1 GCA_026713385.1 Candidatus Poribacteria bacterium
CTAAAAAGTCAACCATCGGTGAAATAGGACCCCTTTCCCTTCAGGCTCAACGACTCGCAATAGAATTTTCCCATCGTTAAGAAAATCTATCGCCATGAAACCGGTATGTTGATGTGCGAACAGGGTATTGTCCCCAGACATCACTTCCGTCACTTTTTGGCTCGCCGCTGCCCCACTCACGAGAAGATAATCCGTAACTTCGCCTTTCAAAACCTGCAGGGAATGTTCATGTCCGCAAACATAGATTAAGAGCGGTGGACCCTGGGGTGGCAATTTTCGCATGGCAAACGCTCGGTTTAGTTCCGTCACCATATTTTTGTTGCGTGCGCCGTTCATATCTTGGTCGGATCTGTAGAGGTGCCATCGACTGTAAGGGTACGCGGAACCCACTATCGGTATCGGAATCCAGAGCCATCTTTTCATAAACCTGACAGGGAAGAGGTGTGCCTTCCAGTCATAGAAACCGCCATGTGAACCGTAACTCTCCAACGGATGATGTCCGACAACGATCACGGGTAATTCAGTATCTAAGAGTGCCACGAGTTCTTCTATCACTTTTTCAGGTGCTTTTTTCGGTTTTTCATGTTGATGGAGCCACCACTGCGTATCCAGCACGATAATCCGTACTGCAGGGTTGGTTTTCGGGAGTTCAAGTGCAACAGGACCGGGTGAGCCACCAGATGGCAGAAAATTCGATTCACCAGCGAGGGCATCGTTGATAAATTCTTCCTGTGCGAGAACTGCACGCAGTCCTTCTGCTTTCCCATTTACCCAATCATGGTTTCCGGGAATAAAGAGTCCGTGTGCTCCTGTAGTTTTGATAACCGAGAGTTGGGGTGTAAGCCGAGTTGACGCTTCATGTTTTTTGCGTTCCGTCATCCCTTCAGGATACATATTGTCCCCTAAAAAGACAATGCTTGTACTGGAAGCATCCTTCTCTGCCCACTCGCTGAGCGTTTTCAGGACAGGTTCATCCGGTTTCGGAAGTCCACCATCACCGAGTAATAAAAGACGGTACTGGAGAGTGCCTTCCGTTTTACTCTCATGTTTCGCACTATCCGGTATATCAGGATGGTAATACGGTTTTGTGTGGCTACAACCTGCGATTGTCAGTTGCACTGCTTGAACAATGCAACAGAGGAGAACAATATAGCGAGTGAAGTTGGGGCGTTGATAAAATTGCTTCATGTTTCCTTAATGCTCCTATTGTCATTTGGAACATTCACGTAGATAATCACTTAGCTGTCTATCCACCGTTGGATGTGTTCAACAAGTTCTTCTCGCGGAACGATTTGTTGTTCTCTGCTTGCGAGATTCCGAATCGCCACTGCGCCTGCCTCTAATTCGTCAGAGCCAAGAATAACAGCATAAGGAATACCTTTCGTATCGGCGTATTTTATCTGCGTGCTGAGGCGCGTTGGACGACAATAAACCTCTGTCTTGATGCCATCTTGGCGCAGAAGCGTCGCCAATTTCAGGGATTCCTGAGCGAGTTCAGCATCGAAGACAGTAACCAGCACCTGTGTCACCGTTTTGCCTACAGCGGTAGGAAACATATCAAATTCTTCCATCACGTCAATAATCCGTTCAATACCGAAACTGGTACCAGTTGCCGGGTAACCCTGTTTGCTAAAACTCCCGATGAGTTCATCGTATCTACCACCGCCTGTGATACTCCCAATCTTCGGTTCCTCAACAACCGTTTCATAGATCGGACCGGTGTAGTATTCCAAACCACGTACCATTGAAACGTTCACCCTATAGAATTCGTCCGGTACCCCAAGCGTTACAAGATAGCCATTGAGTTCCTCTAATTCCGCAATACCTTCTCTCGCAACTTCGGAGTCGCCAAGTTGTTCCCTGAGCGCGTTCAGCACTGTTGCCGAGTCGCCATCAATCTGGAGCAGCGCGAGCAACTTCTCAATTACAGGTTCCGGAATCTGATTTTCCGCTAATTCGTCCCTGACCCCTGCAAGTCCAATTTTATCTAACTTATCAATAGAACGGTAAAGTCCGCCAAGTTGCTCATCAGGCACACCAGCGAATTGCCCGATCCCAGTGATTAATTTTCGGTCGTTGATATTAATCTCAAATTGCTCAAAACCGAGTCGAGTGAGCACTTGATAGATAAGAGTAACATTTTCAGCATCAGCGAGCATACTCTCGGTTCCGACTGTATCCGCATCGCACTGGAAAAATTGGCGGTAGCGTCCTTTTTGCGGACGTTCCGCTCGCCAGACGGGATCAATCTGGTATCGCTTAAAAGGTTTCGGGAGTTGCGGATGCATAGCAACAACTCGGCAGAGCGGTACGGAAAGATCGTAACGGAGGGAAATATTCTCCTTTCCACCCATGTGTCCTGCCTGATAGATGAGTTTCTCAGCATCCGGTCCGTATTTGCCCGTGAGCACTTCAGATAATTCAAGAGCAGGTGTTTGCAAGGGTTCAAACCCAAATTCCTCGAACACGTCTCGAATCACGTCTATAACATACTGTCTGCGAATCATCTGCTCAGGTAAAATATCTCGCATCCCGCGCGGAACGCGCGGTTTAATAAAAGGGGTTGCCATAGGTTCCGCTCCTTAAATGTGACCACGAAGTACTTGACTCCGCCGTCTTCGCAAACCTTTCTGGAGGGTCTGCTTCAGTTCTTCAATCTTCTCCTGTTTCCATGAATCCCTGAGTGCCTTTGGATTCGCGATAAGGGTAGATTCAGATTCGCGTAACAGTTCAATCACCTTAAGTTCATTCGCCTTGAGGGTCCGCCGTGATGTAGTCGAATTGTCGATGATGGCATCCGCTTCTTCTGGTGGTTTTCCTTCAGTAGCACCAAAAGACAGCATAAGCGTGATAGGCGACTGGTAAGTACCGCGGGTATTAAGTCGCTTCCATGGTGTTAGAATCGTAGGTGCGACTCTGTTTTCCGTTTTTTCGAGGATATATTTCTCGGCGATGTTCAAATATTCGGTAGATATGAGGATGTCTCTCTCTGAGAGATTCACCAGATCATCGAACGTATTAATGTCATCTCGTTCTTCGCGAACTGCCAGGATAATATCAATATGACCGTATTCCAAAGGCAAGATTTCTTCAACATCCGCATCAGTTTCTTCGACCCAATCTTGACCGGTAATTCCTACATCGTAGAAATCATCCATGCCAACGTAGACAGGTATTTCTTGGGGGCGCGAAATTTTGATTTGAAATTCGCTATCGTTGTGAAAAGTTGCACGATAGGACCTATCAGTTGCGTTATAACCGTTGAGTTCGTAACCGGCGCGCTGAAACATCTCAAGTGTATCTGCTTGTAGGCTCCCTTTCGGTAAAAGAAGCTTCAGTGTCCTTTGTGATTCCATTTGCATTTTTTTAATTGTTGTCCTTTCTCTAATCTCACCGACGATTGGATTAGCGATTTCTGACCAGATTTAGATGTCTACGGACGATTGTATTCCATTCTGGTTTTAGCAGACGCGAAACATCTAAAGGAGATCGTTGGCGGTGACTACCTCTGTGTCGCCAGTTTTAATTTCAATTCTACGTATCGGTTCATCAAGAACCAAGCGAACCAGATAATCGTAGTTTGCTTGGCTGGCGTAGTCCTGTTGTGCTTGCAGGTCACGTTCCATCAAGTCTACCTCAACGTTCTTACCTGCTTTCCGCAGTGTTTCAGCGAGTCGTTGTGCTTCCGCAATGCCTTCGGGCGTTTCTGCAGCGATAAAGTAGTCTTTTCTCCCGTTAACAGGGGTTTCCTTGTTCAGGTCAGTAAAGGCTTCTACAAGCGCGTCAAATTGAAACGCAAACCCAGCACCAGGCATCGACGGACCGCCGAAAGAGGCGATCAAATTGTCATACCTTCCACCACCACAAAGCGGTAAACGTTTCTCAGGTAATTCGATCTGAAAAACCGCGCCGGTATAGAAATCGAACCCGCGCGTGATGCCCAAATTGATTTCAAAATCTGTAATACCATAGTTTTCCAAACAGTCGCAGAGGGCGAGAAGTTCTTGACGTGCGGCTTGTGCAGCATCCCCAAGACGCGTCTCCCATGCTGTCATGACAGTGTTCTTATCGCCACAAATCTTTGAAACATCTATGCAACACTGTGCGATCTCTTCAGAAACATTGAAATAACGGTGCCATCTCGCCTTATAGGTTTCCTCGGCAATTGTCGGTAACTTCTCCGCAAAAGCAGGGGCAGTGCTTTCGGTTAATTCCTGAATCGCGGCAGTCTCAATCTTGTAAGTACCTTGGTAGTCAAATCCTTGTAAACGACGCAACATATTAAGCGCATCCCGCAGTGTTTCCATATCCCAAAGTTCGCTTTCGTTACGGAGGCTTACAAGATGGTCGATGTCCCAAATCATTTCTGCTTGGTCTTTCGGATCAAGGGCACCTTGCTTGAAAATCCCACGGAAGACACCCGTGTTGCCAATTCTTAATTTTGTCTGTGAGATGTCGAGTCTCTCAAGGATCCGGATCGGAATCGTAATAATTTCAGCGTCTGCGTGGGCGGAAGCCGGTCCAATGAGTTCAACGCCTGCCTGTCGGAATTCCCGCTTTACTTCCGTCCCATCGGAAATCGGCTCTTGTCGGACACATTGCCCGATGTAGTAGAGTTTATATGGATAGGGAAGGTGTTTTAGGTCCCCATTCGCAATGAGTCTGCAGACGGGGGCGGTCAACTCAGGTCTTAGGGCATAATCTATTCTATCCGAACCGACGAACGTGAACATCTTGTGACGGATCTCTTCGCCGGATTGTGCGGATAATAGTGCAAAGGATTCAAACAACGGGGTCTGAACCTGTGCGTATCCGTAGGTTTCAAAGGTTTCACGAACGATATCCTCAACGAAATTTCGCTGAACCATCTGATCAGGTAGAAAATCGTTCGTTCCAGTAGGTTTATCAAACTTTTCCATATTTTAATTTTTCCTTAATGTCAAAAAAAAACCCAGTAAACGGTTTGCTCTTTTCTCACGCGCATCGATAACGCGGCACGGAGGAGAGCGGCTTGTTTACCAGGGTCCAGACAAGTTAGACTTGCTTCGTATCAAAAATATTTATTCATATTCCCTCATCCGCTCTACTCAGAAGTGGACCGAATGATGGTGATGAATGTTAAATGTAATAACGTTGCACATTTTTTTCATCGCTCGTAACTTTGAACTTGCCTTAAAAAATCAGTGATTTTAATTGAATTTAATGATATTATACCGCATTGAGAAACGAATGTCAAATTTTTTTGGAGACCGCCGAACAACGCAATGAAGATTAAACCTATTTATATCATCTCTATACTCGGTTTACTGCTATCAGTAATTTTATGCGGTATCTACTTCCAGTTTTCCTACTTTGAACCGGACACCGTCTCGTATCTATTCCAAGCAAAACTGTTCGCGGAGGGCAAACTCTCTGTGCCAGCACCCCCGGAACACGGGTTCTCCTCTTCTCCGCATATCAATGTTCTTAACGGTAAATGGTATTCAAAATATCCATTCGGAAACGCCTTGATGCTGATGTTCGGTGTATTTATTAGTGCGCCGTGGTTGATTCCTGCGATCGCAACGGGGGGTGCGTTGCTGCTTCTCTATCTTTTTCTGAAAGAGATATATGGAGACATCCATCCCGGAATTGCACTTCTCGCTGCAGTGCTCGC
>JAPOOP010000244.1 GCA_026713385.1 Candidatus Poribacteria bacterium
CCGAGAACAGAACCGGGTGCCTTGGACAGAGTCACCTCCTGTGTGAGCGAGGTGTTGCAGCGTATGCCATCAGAAAGTCAAATCAAGTTGACGCTTGAACCGCACCACGGGAATGTCCTTGAACAACCAGAGGATTTCCAAACGATTTTAGACGCTATTCCTGACGAGCGAGTGGGTGTCTGTATAGATACAGGACATTTCCACTCATCGGGTGTTGATACGCTC
This sequence comes from Candidatus Poribacteria bacterium, assembly GCA_026713385.1. Classification (GTDB taxonomy): domain Bacteria; phylum Poribacteria; class WGA-4E; order WGA-4E; family WGA-3G; genus WGA-3G. The sequence goes on from JAPOOP010000244.1 coordinate 226, forward strand.
GCCGCGATTCGTCAATTCGGTTCCCGTATCTATGCGGTGCATCTCAAGGACCATCTCGGCACCGTATCTGTTGGGATTGGGCGCGGTGAACTCAAGCTCAAGCAGATTATCGAAACGCTCCAAGAAGTCGGCTACCAAGGCGACCTAACGTTGGAGTTGGAAGTTGAATATCCGGAAAATCTGCCACGCTATACCGAGGAAGCGTATTTCTATCTCAGTGGAATGCTCGGACTACCGTTGTAGCCAAATGGTCGGATACCTATGGCACCCACGTTTTAATGAAATCTGAAATACCGAAATTAGCAGGCATTTCATTGAAATAGTAATGCATCGGACCGGATTGGAAACCGGGTAGATACAGCTCTTCGTCGGTTTTGAGGAGCGCGTCAAGTGGCTTAAAACGTTCCCACAATGTAATGGCTTCCTCTTGCGTGAATCGTTCGGCGAAGGGGGGTCCCCAATTGAGGGTAATCGCGTGAAATCCTTTGCCGCGACTCCGAAGGCCATCCGGGATTTCTGGGAGTTCATAGCCGTGTTCGAGCGCAACGAAACAGGCGGCTTTACACAAAAAAACGGTTGAGAGCATCTTCCCTTTTTCAGCTCTACTCGGATGCAGATTTTCGAGTGCTGTGTGGTAGGCAGTGGCATCCTTTTCTATAGCAGCGCGGAGTGCATCTTCACACCATATCTGCATTTGATTACTGCGTTTATGCCACCGATCGAACCTCTCTCGGATTTCCGGCGATAGATAATCTACATAGTCGAGTGCTTGATAGTGCGTGTAGTTTGCAAATCCGCCGTGAATCGTGCGGCGCATCTTCCGACTATAGTTGCTTCCCCAATGCAATATGGGCAGAATGTAAACGACACCGTCGCCGGCATTGAGGTGCGTTTGAACGGCACCGGGTAGTGGCACTTTCGGATCTGCCAGCAATAGTTCGTTTTCTGCCTCAGTGTTCACCCGCAGATGACTACCCGGTAACACCCACAGTACGTTATCGTCGTAGAGTGAGAGATTCCACTGAACGTAGCGCGGTCCCGTCTCCACAATATCGTCAATATAGCCTTGTAATGGGGCGGTATCAATAGGGTGATGATCTCGGTGCCATGCGGCGGGCCCGCAGTCTTTGACTGGGCTGCACATGAGCATCATCTCGGTAACCCCTGCGTCTTCCTCACCGAGCAGTTCGGTGCTGACCCCTTGCATGTTTTCGTGTGCCCAAATTTCGACAGCACTCGCTGTTTTTTCATCAACAAGCCCCGCAAGTGGGTTGTGTCCGAGTTGTAGACGCGGTTGTGGAGAAGTCTCCCATACGCCGCCCGGTGGTTCGTGCGGTCCGCGTTCTCTTGCCCAAATTTCTCGCTGACGTGATACCATTAATTCATAACTTTCCCGAAGCGCATCCAGTTCTTCCGGCGGGACCACCTCTCGGAAAACGAGATACCCCTCTTCCATGAATTGGGTCCGATTCACTTGCATGATTGTCTCCATCGGTGAAGGCTTTCCTGTAAGAGCGAGTTGTGCTCATGATTCTTAACCAAAAACGCAGCCTGCAACAACGGCGTAGGCGAATTTTTAATTTTACTTTGCGGAGAAACAACATACGTTGGGGACCTTGTAGTGCGCCCTCAAATCCCCTCTCCATTTCATTACGGGCTACGGGTTTTGGTTTATCCAAGACAGTCGCCTGCAACACCGGCGCAAGCAGATATACGGAAAGGCACGCTATCTTTCAAAACCCACCTGACCAAACCGCAAGGTATAATTAAAATGTTACCCACGTCCGACATAGAGTTGACCGACCGGTAAGACGGTTGCGTCTAACATATTAATGTGTGGTGGGAGGGTTGCCATCAGGACAGCGGCTTGTGCGAGATCGTCAACATCCATCATCGGTTCAGTGGGTGCTTGTGATTGATTTTGATGACGTTCTACGTATGTGTTACCGGGTTTCAAACAGCTCGCCGTAATTCCGTGTGCTCTTCCTTCGAGTGCTGTTACCTGTGTCAATCCCCAGATGCCGAATTTAGTAGCACTATAAGGCGCGGTGCGCGGACGAACCCGATGCGACGATATACTGCCGACATTGATGATACGTCCACCTTCACCTTGTGCCTTCATAATCCCAAATGCTTCACGCGTGCAGATAAACGGCGCGCGGAGATTCACACCAACGACCCAATCCCAATCCTCTGTTGAGAGTTCATCTATAGGACCGGCATTGAATGCCCCGGCATTGTTCACGAGGATATCCAAGCGACCATATTCCGCCATCGTCTTTTCAAAGAGTGCTTTGATCTGTGACTCGTCTGTTACATCCGTTTGCACAGCCAACACCTTTGTGCCATCTGCGCGGAGTTCATTCGCCGTTTGCTCAAGGAGTTCAGCATTCCTTGCGGCGATCGTTAGACTCGCACCCTCAGCGGCAAGTCCTCTCGCGATTCCTTTACCGATACCGCGGTTGCCACCCGTTACAATCGCAAACTTTCCATCCAATTGTCCCATGATCAATTCTCCTTTTTTATCAAAATAGTTCTGTCAGTAGAGATTCTGTTCTGACAGCTTGCACCGTATCGCCTGCAAGTCGCATCGCCGATATGTGAGCGTGCAGGAACGCCAAATCATCAGCCGTGTCTATATCATACCACGGTGGTAGGAGTCCTAAGGTTGCCTTTAGCGAGCGGATACTTCCGACTGTTTGCTGGAAAACATCCGCCGTGCTCCATGCGATTTCTTCAAATATAAACGGGACAGTCATCGTTATGTTCGTTGCCGAAAAGCCGATGAGGTAATAGCCTCCATCTGTACTCGGTCCGATAGCAATATCCCGCGAGTCGAGCAGAGCAAATGCTTTTGAGATATATGAAATCGGTAGTGTCGGACTATCCGACCCGACGAGTAAAATCTTTGTATATTCCTGTTCGGTTGCCCA
>JAPOOP010000299.1 GCA_026713385.1 Candidatus Poribacteria bacterium
ACTGTCTCGTAACCCTCTGTGAGTCCATCAACCACCGAAGCAGCACCCCCAGCGATAGATGCGGCTTCCATGCGTTCGGGATGTTGTAGGTCCCCGAAGATGATGTTCTCGCGTGCGGTCAGGTGGTATTGGGTAAAGTCCTGAAACACAGCACTGCACTGTGTTAGCCATGCCCGACGGTTCTCTTCGGTCAACGGTATCTCTCCGACACGGATGATACCTGCGTGTGGACGGTAGAGTCCCAATAGGACGCGCGCAAGTGTGGTTTTCCCCGCACCATTGGGTCCAACGATTGCGACACGTTCGCCTTTCTTGAATGTGAGTGTTATATCAGTTAACGCTGGTTCTTGCGAGTTTGGATAAAAATATGAGATGTCTTCTACTGCAATATCTTGAACTGTCCTGTTTCCTTCGAATTCATTTAATTCTGTATCGGCTGTGTCAGGAAATTGCGTATCGGGCTGTCTGTTAAGAAACCGATAGAGATCGCCAAACAGTGGACGCATCTGTTCAACGATCATCTGAAATTGAAAGGCGGCAGCGTCCCAGATACCGTCTAATTGGACCAAGGCGGCAGCAGCAGCAATATATGTGCCAACAGTCAAATCGCCCTGAAAGACCTCTAACAGCAAAAGGATAAGGGAACCGGCATATAACAACCCGCGTGTGGTATCGAGCGCGAGACAGACTGAGAATTTCCGTCGTCGTATCCCCATTTGTCCGTCTATGAGCGATTGTCCTAACCGGTGCCAGCGTTCTATCCATGCATTTTGGGTTTGGTATAACCGGACTTCTTTGCCTGTTCCGCGATCCGTCAAGGTTCCTTCTAACGCATCGCGTTCACGCCGTTGGGCGGTCTGCTCTACGTCAAAATCGTAAAGATCCGCCGAAAAACGCGTGTCACTCCACCAAGATGCTATCCCCGTCAATGCGGGTAGTAGTGCCAACAATGGATGATACCGCCAGAGTACAATGCCGAGCGTAACAACACTGATGAGTTGTTGAAGACTATCAACGAAATACCAGAGGATATTCTGGAGCGCGAGTCCCGAGACAGCGCGTGCCCGTTCAAGTGAATCTTGAAATTCTGCGGTCTGTATTTCGATGAGTTCTGTTGTATCGACTTTCCGGGCAATACCGTCGTTAATCCAGATTTCAATGTTTTCGCCCAAGTGAGTATACAGCGGTTCGCGCAGTAGATCGGCACCCGTGCTAAGAATACGTAGCCCCAGCAATCCGATGAGCCACGGTAAAACCGTCTGCCACCAGTTTGCATCACCGACCGCATCGGTGATTGCATTGACTAAGCGTTCTGTCACGAAAAATTGACAAGCAGGCACAATACCCGGCAATAAGGTGAGCAGAAACATACCCAAGACAGCGAACCAACCGCTCTGCCAAATAACGACTAAAGTTCGAGCATAGGCGACGAAACTTTCTTTGGTTGTCGAACCCCACATTTTTATTTTTTCTTTTCTGTTTCGCATTTTTTAATTATTCCTTGCGGTCCGATCAAGTCGGATTGGCATTTGCCATCTATCTCCGTAGAGCCGTTCTCCATTGCATTCCGAACTCGGTTTTTGGAACCATCCTGATTAATTATTCCTTGCGGTTCGGCGGAGACAGACGGTTTCCATTTTTGTGAGCAGTTTCTACTGATACCAGCGTGCCTGTGCTCTGAAGAATTGGGCGTAACGTCCATTGTGAGCGAGGAGTGCGTCATGTGTGCCATCTTCAACGATACGACCTGCATCTAATACCAAGATACGGTCTGCGAGACGGGCAGATCCAATTCGGTGTGAGATCAGGAACGTCATCCGCCCTGATGCGAGTTCAACAAACTGTTGGTAAAGTTCGACCTCGGCTTGTGGGTCTAAAGCGGCGGTCGGTTCGTCAAGGACAAGGACTTGCGGATTTCGGACCAAAGCCCGTGCGAGTGCGACCTTTTGCCATTCACCACCGGACAACTCGGCACCCTCTCCTTCCTCACCGAGTGACGGATCCAAAAATGTGTCTAAGCCGTGAGGAAGGGTTTGGAAACGCTCTTGGAGCCCGACCGCATTGATAACGTCCCAAAGCGTTTCGTCATCAATTTGGTAGTTCGATGGACCTGGCACCAATTCCTCGCGCACCGGTCGACGAAACCGCGCAAAATCCTGAAAAACGGAGGCACAGTTAAGCGCAATCTGTTCAGGTTCAATTGACTTCACGTTCACACTGTCATAGCGGATTGTTCCATCATCGGGTTGATAGAGACCGAGCAGCAATTTGATGAGTGTTGATTTCCCCGCTCCGTTGACCCCGACGATGCTGACGATCTCTCCCGGACGCACCTGAAAGTTTATGTCTTGTAGCACGTCCTCGGTTGCCGCCGGGTACCGGAATCTGAGATTTCGGACTTCTAATCCGTCTTGTAAGGGTTGTGGGAAGGGTTGTGTTCCTGCTTGGCTCTGATCCCTTTTCGCGCGTTCTAAGAAAAAGTGTAAATCTTGAAGCAAGGGTAGATCTTCAAAGATGTCTTGTATGGCACTCAGCAGACTCTCAAGATTCGCTTGGAACGTTCCCGCGGCACCGATGAGAACGACATAATCTCCAAGCGTTAGTTCGCCATTTACGATCCGCTCCGCAAGTATGAAAATAGCGACTGAATAGGCAAGCACTTCAGCGAGCGTTGTGCCGATGGAGCCTTTTGCTTGAAGCCAGACCTTCGCAAGCGATTCTTCCCGCCACTTTTGATGGTTCGTTCGCCAGCGTCCGAAAATCGGACTAAAAAGACCATAGAGTCGGACTTCCTGCCCAGATGATGAACCGAGCAATAAACTGAGCATATACGCCATCATACGACGGACAGGTGTGGCATCATAATCATGGATGTATCCGCTTTGGGCAGTCTTAATTTTCAACCAAGCCGACGGAATCGCGGGTAAAACGACTACGAGCACAAGCAGCGGATCTGCAATCCAGAGGAGAACCCCGTATCCGACGAGTGTTATACAGAGTTGCCCGATCTCGGTTAGAAATCGCAGGAGATTGGTGAGTCGATGATCCAGCGCCTGTCGTGCCCGTTGTATCAAATCGTAGGTTTGTGGTTGATCGAAAACGTCAAAGTCGATGTGCGTCGCGGCTTCAATCAAAGCGCGCTGCTGGTGCAGTCTAATGAAGTTCTGTATCTTCCATCGCAAGTAACTATCATAAGTCCCTGTTACATTTCTGAGAATCGCCAAGAGGACCAAGGCAATCACCCAAGGTGCGGCAGTCTGTAGATTGGCTTCTGCTTCGTCGGCAAGAATCGCGGCGATGAGATTCACGAGTCCTCGACTCGCCCACAGGGTTCCGATAGGGATGCCCCCGTATATGAGCGTGATGAGTGCCTGTGCGATTGCACCGAATGGACTGACGTGCCACGCGACGAGACAAAAACGACGTAGCGTTTTGATCGCCGACGGACGCGATTCGGATTCTGTGTGGAGAGCGTGAGAAGGGTCGGAAAGCATTTATATTTGCTCCTTCATTCTGATCGGCAAACATATGTGTTTTTGGGTTCTGTACTTGAAAATATCGCTAACAATTACAGAGCCGCCTATTTTGAAAAACTTCGCAATATTTTATTTATAAGGCAGCCCATTGTAAATTTCTTTGGCAATGGAGATGTGAAATATCCCGCGTTCCTTGATGCCACTATAGAGTCTACTGTTAATAACAGCAAGAGCGACAATTTCATCTCCCACTCCTGGCGTAACTTGTTCCCAGCGTCCACGGGTATCCAAGCGATAAATGCCCGTATCACCAACGCCATAAACTTCGGTGCCATCCACAGCGAATTGGGTGATGACGACCCACGTATCTGTCCTATCCGTTATCACGCGCCAGTGTTCTCCGGTTTCTGAAACCAATACACCTGCGTCGGTCGCGACGTAAACGGTTGAACCGGAAAAAACGATCTCTTTGAAGCGAGTAAAGCGAAGTGGCAGATTCGGTGTAACATCTCGCCAATTGCTTCCTTCATCAAGCGACTGAAACAGCCTACCATCCCGTTTCCCGACGTAGATGGTTTCTCTTGAAGCCGCTATTTTGAAGCCAGCGTGGGAATCCTCATCAATTGCTTCACTGGTATCTATTAATCCCGTGTTTATCCACTCTGGATCTCCAAGTCGCCACTTGAAAAGGCTCCGTTTGTATTCCACGTAGAAGACATTGCGACTGATCACAACAGTCTCAGTTGCCGGATATGAACTGCTGCGCCCAATGTCTAAACGCGTCGTTTCTTCCACTTCAAAAGTGGGTATGCCTTGAACGGGAATCAACATATTGCTATCTGTGGATAAACGGAAAATTTGTAAGAAGTCTCGGACAGGTAAAACAAAATAGAGAGCATTGTCAGAAACAAGGAACTTTGAACCATAAGTGGAATTAACGGTATTAATACGAAGCGACTTCTGTTTGACTGATTCGGACGGAACCCCATCAGCAACCATAGGAACGCTTTGCCAAGACACGCCCGCGTCGCTTGACTGAAAGACCTCATAGCTGTTGTTTGCGTATAACCTGCCGTCGAACGAGATCAAATCTATGACCCTTGTACCCAGCACACCGTCCATAAATAGGTGCCATGACTCACCGCCATCTGTTGTGCGATGAATGCCGAATACGCCCGCTTTGTAAAATGTTTTCTCGTCCACTGCCGCGACTGGAAGGCTGCTGATCGCCGCAAAATCCGGATCATGTCTAAGTTTTGACCAAGTTTGTCCACCATCTGTTGAACGGGATGAAACTAAACCCAATGCCAAAAGTGTATCGCCGATAGTTAGAACGGTTATACCCGCTGGTGGACCCGTAAAACTATATTCGTGTTCGGGCGTTATGTCGGTCCAAGTTGCTCCCAAGTCAGCTGAGTGGAGAATTTTGATTGAATGTGACGCGTTACGATCCCCCGCAACTTCCCAGACTTTCATTGGTGGAGATAGTGTTACCAATAGGTCGGAACCTGTTCCAACATAAAGATTATTCCCGGACACCGCTAAAGAACAGACAGCTCCTGATGTATCGACTGGCGATTTTTTCCAAACACCTGAATCGAGACGATAGAGGCCGATCTCTGTTCCAACAAACACAGTCTCTCCAACAGCAGCCACTGCGGAAATTTTTTCGGGAACCGTCAATCCTTCGTTAAGATGTCTCCAGTGTGTTCCACTATCTGTAGATCGGAAAACGCCTCCGTCTCTAAGCGCGAGATACATCGTTATATCCGCTTGTGTACGCGACTCCCGTGCTTCATCCAGAACGACGAGCCCAACAGGGTACCCCTTTGGACGGGCACAAAGTGCGTTCCATGTCTGACCGTTATCCGTTGAAGTAAATATTTCATCAATGGACACAATATAAAGAACGCCTCGATTTTCTACCATCGGCATCAGGGATTCACCTATCGGAACACTCGCGTTGATGCGAGTCCATGTGGGTGCCCCTGCTACCAATCTGTACATGCCTGTTTGGGAAACAGCATAGAGGGTGCCTTCAGATGTAGCGAAGATATCACGGAAATGCCCTGCTGGTGGTCCGTACGCCTGCGTCCATTGTGCTGTAGAAGACTTGTGTTGTTCTTCTTGCGCAGTGGATTTTGAGGTCGACTCAGAAATCTGTGTGCCAGCACCAATGCTTTTACTGGGAACGTCAGATCGTCCAAACCGTTTTCGGATATCAGGCTTTGATACAGCATCAATTACGATAGGCGCGTCAACGATTTCAACGGTGGGTTCAGAGAGTGCCTCGAAACTATACGGCTTTTGGAAACGGGCAAGATATTGACTGCCCACACCGAGCATCAGTATAACCAAAACCGTAGCTGCCCCCAACGCCGCCCAAGGCACCATCGGTTTACTCGTAGCAGGTGCAGCAGGGGTGATACGCGAGACTTCCCGCATGATGTTCTCAGTCAATTGATTCGGGAGTTGGAAGCTGCCGAGGTTCTCTCGGATTATATCTTCCTCTTTCCGTAAACGGTTGCGAGCGCGGCTCAAACGACTCTTAACGGTATTCGGGGAAACACCGAGAAACTCACTGATGGCTTTGATTGTCATCTCGCCGAGGTAATGGAGCGTCATCACCGTTTGTTCGCTTTCTGGCAGTTTTTTGAGCAATTTCTTGACAACCTCTCGGCGTGTTTCGTCGGTTTCGGCTTCCTGTTCTTCCGCTACGTATTGAGAATATGATTCCTTGTCCATCTCACTTGAATCGACAGTATCAAGGGATTCGATAGGTATGCGGTTCTTTCGGAGCCAATCAAGGCATAAGCGTGCTACGATCACGTAAAGCCATCCAGCAAAAGCGTTCGGGTTCTTCAAGGCACCCAGTTTTCGATATGCCCGGAGAAACGCGTCCTGCGTGATCTCTTGTGCGATATGAAAATCACCGATTTTTCGCCACGCAAGCGCGTGAATCCCTTTCTGATATTTTTTCACCAAAGGACTGAATGCGTCCTCGTCCCCTTGTAATACTCGTTGAATGAGTTGAGCATCGCTCTGTTGCATTGCACACTGCCTCCCGAATTATTACGTCTATTGACTAAATTGACGTAACTTGGGTATGGAAAGGTTGCATTATTCTCGAAAAAATTGAAAAACGGTAGCACAAACTAAAGTTTATGCTACACGCATATTGAAAAGTATACAATTAGAAATGATATAAGAATTATTCGACCTGCTTTGCCAGATTCTCCTGCACCAGTTCCGCGACAGCTTCCTCAAGGGCACGCCCGCGGAGTTCAACCTTGCGAACGATTCCTTCTCCGTCAATCAGAAAGGTCGCTGGAATCCCTGTGACATTATACATTTTGGCAACAACACCGCTATCCAAAAACTGGGTCCAGGTAATATTCTGTTCTTCGATATATGAATCAAGTACTGCCTGTGTTTGGTCTAAGCTGATACCGATAATCTCAAATTTCTGGTCCTTGTATTTATCGTAAACCTGTTTGAGATGCGGTATTTCTGCCAGACACGGAATACACCATGTTGCCCAGAAGTCAAGTAGCACAACCTGTCCACGGTAATTTTTCAATGAAAGTTCTTGACCCTTCAGGTCTATTGCCTCAAAATCCGGTGCGGGTTTGCCGATTTTCTCGCGATGGGAAACTTTGGGAACAACTGAAGCACCTTTCTGTTTACCCGTCTTATCGTTTTTCTTGTTCGTTGAATTTAGACTGAATGGAATCTTCGCGTCAGCCTTTCCGTCGCGTTCATACATTTTTGCAACCAATTTCAGTTGCTCCAAACTATCTGCCGATTCCTTAATTTCTTTAGTATACTTTTCGGGATCTATGTCAGTGAGCATCTGTTTTGTCATTTCCAGAAAGCGGGTAATATCTGAGACCGTCGCTGCTTTTTCACTACCCATACGAAAGAAAAGTTTTATCCACTCTTCTGTGAGCGGATGCCCCTGATAGAACTTTGCAGCATAAGTTTCAAGTTCCTTGCGTGCAGCCTCCGGATCGGTGGAGACCAGCTCATAAAACTTCACCATTTGCTTCTCCATTTGAGACGATTCTGACTCAGTTTGAGAAGCGTGATTCTGCGCGTCGGGAGTAACTTCTTCAGATCCCGACGATTTACCACCAACGGCTTCGGCGATCTCAGCAAGTTCTGTATAGTATTTGAGGGTATCTCGGTGCAATTGTATCTGCTTCGCATACTTTTTTGGGTCCATATCAGTGAGCATTTCAAGACCAAGTTCATATAAGTGTTTGAGATCCGAAATGAGTTTCCAAGGAGGTTCGGCTCCCTTTTGTTCAGTTTCTTTTAGACTAATTTGGTAGAAGACTTGGTAGAAGAGTTCGACCCACTCCTCGGTTCGCGGATGTTCGTTGAATAATTCTTTAGCAACGCTCTCGAGTTCGACGCGCGCTGCTTCAGGGTCTGTCTTGAGAAGTTGATAAAATGTTTCAAGTTCCGCATCCCAAGAGGCATCGCCTACATAGCGAGTGTGTGATTCAGATGTCGCTTTAGTTTCATCATGCCCGAAAGCAAGGTAACCGATACCAAACAGGAACAAGCAGACGAGGAATAGATTAATCATTAGAAAACGCATTCTTACTCTCCTTGTTTAAATAGGCTTACGTTGAATCTGCAAGTAGTAATCTGTCTTGTTGATTTAAGTGACGCAGCTTAGGTTTCAAAAGGTTGCATTATTTTCGGCAGAATAATAAAATCGACCTAAAATTCTTACCTATAGATAGGTTTAAGTTTCCGTTACTTCCACAAACTGAAGACCTAAGACTGATAACTACTCACATTAAATATCCGAACGGAGGAATTTCAAGAACGCCACGACTGTGAACGCCAGTGCGAAAAAACCGAGTAA
>JAPOOP010000480.1 GCA_026713385.1 Candidatus Poribacteria bacterium
CGACATGGTTTCCGAAAGAGACGGTCTGCACTTCCACAAAGTTGATCCCAAGAATACCTCGCAAACCTGCTCTGCTTGTGGTCAGAAGTCGCAAAAGAAACTCTCTCTTGCGATACGAACCTTTAACTGCCAGTTTTGTGGCACTTCGTTAGACCGAGACCATAACGCTGCAGTAAACATACTTTTAAGGGCGGAAACCTGCGCCCGTCGTGGAGAGCGTTGGGTTACCGACCTCACTGAAGCGAGAAACAAGAACGAAGCACGAGACACGGGAAACCTACAAAACGCAAAACAGTTATTGCTTTTTGCTACAGGTCCCAGTCTTTAGGCTTGGGTACATTGACTAAACGGATGCACATCTGCGTAAGGAAACGCTTGGTGAGAACGTCCGGCGACATCCGACAGTTTCAAGTAGACATTGTCGTAACGTGCGAGTTCCACGATGGGTTGAAACGCTGCTTCCTCCATGGGACACTCCTTAAGATACTACGTTTAGAACAGAAACTGGGCATCTACTGTTTCGCCTGCACCTAACGTCACACCGGCTGGAATTGTGATTAAACCGTTTGCCAAGACAAGCGAATGCAGAATACCTGAACCTTGTGGTCCGGTTGTTTCGGCGGTGTAAAGTCCGTTAGATTCTTTAAGAATTGCGCGCATATAATTAACGCGTCCATCTCTATTGGTAACAGGTTCTGCCAAAGTGGCTTTGAAGGTCGGACGCAATAGTTCAGTATGTCCCGCCATTTTGAGGAGCGCAGGTCGCACGAAAAGTTCAAATACGACGAGTGAAGAGACTGGATTGCCGGGCAATCCAAAAATAGGTTTCCCGTCCGAAATACCGTAAGCCTGCGGTTTTCCGGGTTTCATCGCGACGCGCCAAAAGTTAACTTCACCTAATCTCTCCAATACACTTTTCACAAAGTCGTGCTCCCCTACCGAAACACCGCCACTTGTAATGAGGGCATCAGCCTTCGCGAGTGCCGCCCGAAAGATGCGCTCTATTTCTGCTTCATCGTCAGGAGCAATACCCATATCAATCGGTATGCCTCCCGCTTCCTCGACCTGTGCATAGAGACCGTAACGGTTACTTTCTCGAATTTTTCCCGGTTCAAGTGGTTCGCCGAGTAGCAGGAGTTCATCACCTGTTGAAACAATCGCAACAGTGGGCTTACGATAGACTGTAGCCTCTGGGCGATTAAGAGAGGCGAGCATTGAAACTTCCGGCGGACGTAGGTATTTCCCTTTTCCCATGACCTGCTGTCCCTCCGCAACACTCTCACCCGTGAAACGGACGTTTCCAGTTTTGTCAATACCCTCAAAAATCTTGACTGTATCCCCCTCTCGCTGGGTAACTTCTTGCATCACAACGGCATCGGCACCCTCAGGCATCATAGCACCGGTCATGATACGGGACGCTTGCCCGGTTTCAACCTGTTTTGTTGGCGCGTATCCAGCGGCAATTGTCTCAATGATTGTGAGAACCGCAGGTTCAGTTTCAGAAGCGTTCTGAACATCCGCTGCGCGAACCGCATACCCATCCATTGCTGAATTGTCGAACGGAGGAATGTTTTCTTCGGCATGTAGTGCCTCTGCGAGAACGTAGCCCGCGGAACTTAGAATTTCCCGCTTTTCCGTCGGTAAAACCGGAATGGTATTTAGCATCTGTTGGCGGGCTTCTTCAACACTTAGCATTTAATTTTGTCTCCTTTGCATAATCTCATATCCAATATCATAAAGCATCACGCCGATAAGTGCAAG
>JAPOOP010000604.1 GCA_026713385.1 Candidatus Poribacteria bacterium
CACCTCATCCTTGTGTCTCTCTTTAATAAATTTAATCTGTTCTTGGTAATAGTTGAGAGCGTCCTGCTTTGCAGCGGTTTGAAGATTCGGGTCGTTCTGAATTCGTGTCAGATCCCGTTGCAACTCAACCACTTCGGGGTGTTCCTCGATTATGGATTCCCGGTATACCTCCAACTCAATTGCAAGCGTTACTGCGTAAGTGCCGGGTTGTAACTGATAGTATCGCTGTATATCTTTCAACGTCAGTTCCTGATTTGCGTCGGTTTTGAACTCAAATCCGTGAATACATCGGATGGATTTTCCGTCTTGCCTTACATATTTCTCTGGGTTCTCTTGTGTAATCGCTCGCTTCGGTTCAACAATTTGTCCGTTCGCGTCCGTCACTGTTATCTGCGTAAAGGCGCCCTTTGTTGCAACACTAAAAGAAGGCACGAGAAGGTCAAATTTACCGTTTTGAATATTGAGCTCAAGCGGGATCTCTTCCTTGGCAGTATAACTTGTTTTAGGTGTTGAGAGTTGGAGTTCCACGAGCGGACGTGATGATTCTTCCGTCTCTGCTGTCGTGGGAGCAGGTGCCTCGGTTGCTGTTTGCATCGTCTGCAGATTTCCGAGGCACCCAGCAAGGGGAAGGACAAATAGAAAAAGAGAAAGGTAAATAAATTTTGCGATAACCTGCTTGTCAAGATTGCGAAGTATCATGTGTCACTCCTGATATGTTTTAAAGTGTAATACCAAGTCCGGTTCGGGAAGGCACTTCAATAAATCCATCAACGATTTCTTCCGGTGGGTCAATGAGGGAAGCGCGCCAGTCTACTTCTCCCCACGCGTATTCGAGAATTGCGAAATTCGGGACACTCGCCATGCATTGCACACTCGCAGCAGTTGCGACGGGACCACTCGGATTGTGAGGTGTTACCATGACGTTTCGCGCAGCTGCAAGCGTCGCGATTTTTTTCAAACCTGAAATTCCACCAACGTGTTTGACGTCCGGCAAAATATAATCAACGTGTGTTTGGGTTAACAGCCTATCGAAATCCGTGAGGGTTCGTAGGCGTTCGCCGGTTGCAATCGGGATACCAATGGATTGACTCATATAAGCGAAGGCATCGAGGTTATCCAATGACACTGCATCCTCAATCCAGAAGAGATGCAAGTCCTCCAGTTCCTTAGCGACTTGGATGAGAATACCCGGGTTAAAACGACTATGGCAATCCACCATCAGATCGATATCCTCACCAATTGCTGCGCGAATTGTGCGGATGCGATCAATCCCCGTGCAGATAGCAGGGGTTAGCGTTCCGCTCGAAATATTGGAGACGGAAACATCATCAAAGGGTGCACATTTTATGGCAGTAAACCCCTCAGCAACAGCTCGCTCTGCATTGTTTGCAAAACCGAGAGGGCTGCGATCGAGTGTCGCACGGTTGATATTGGCGTAAAGGCGAATTTTTTCTCGACACTTGCCACCCAACAACTGATGGGTTGGCACATTCAGAACCTTGCCTATCAGATCGCACATCGCCTGTTCAATTCCGCTGAGAGCCGTATGGTAGGTATGGCTTTCAGAATCGTGATAGAAACGCTGGCGAAATGCCTCCAGCTGGAACGGATTCCATCCGACGAGCGTAGATTTGAGGGTGTTAATGATGTGTTGGACACTCGCCTCATCCCGACCGTGAGAAGCCTCACCAACGCCGACCGTACCATCGTCAGCATGGACTTTGACGAAGAGCCAATTGCCACGGTGATTTACCTGAACGACCTCAGTTTCTATGTTTGCGATTTTTAGTGTGGACATTTAGATTTAAGGTAATGGAGTGGCGAGGCATAGGTGCCTCGCCTTACAGAATTTTTGGCGAGTTTGTAGATTTCCAAAACTTGCTACATAAAACTACGATGCCGCTGCCCATTTCACACCTTGGGTGAGGAATTTCTGCATTCCAGAGCGCTCGAATGTTCCGGGTCCGTGTCCCAAAGTGGTGTAAAAGACGCGTCCAGAGCCGTAAGATCTCACCCATGCCATCGGGTGTGCCTTACCGAACCACTTAGCAGATGCCAACACGTGAATGTGCGGATCGTGGGCGGAGATATAGATTTCATCTTCCACATCAAAATCTTCGACACCTTGGGTCGTGGGATGTTCGCTATCCTCAATATGGACAGTAAACGTTGAGCCGGGCGGATGCCAATTGGAAGCACCACCGATGAGATCCATTGCTTGACCACTGATCCACCACGCGGTCCCGTGAATGCCGACCAACCCTTTGCCGCTACTGACGAATTGGAACAAGCCGTCTTCTTCAGCGGGTGCTAAATCGGAGACACGAGCGGTGGAGCCGTCCGCTTGGCGTTCTGTACGCGTGAAGCCGGTGCCAAAGACACACGCATCGTAGGCATTCAACTCCGATGATGCTAAAACCCCTTTATCGTCAGTTAACGTCGCTGAAATATTAGCATCGTCGGCGAGAAAATCGTGAATGATGCTGGCACTTGCATTAAAACCGTGATTTTCACCTGATAACACGAGAATTTTCGACATGAGAGCCTCCAATATAAAGCGAACCAAATTGTGCAATTATAGTACAATCTGGAAACGGCACTGAATCCGCCGCTTACGATGAGAAATCGAACGTAAGAACTGCAATTTGTGGAGATAGTTTAATGGAAACTCAAAATTGTGTCAAACCAATTCTCAAAAATTTACCCCTTCACAAAAAAATTGAACTTTATTAATGCCTCGTGTATAATCCGTAGAAATCTTATATTCCGACTACACGGAGATAGCACATGAAAATGCCCAAACTCGTCGTTGGATACCTTATGGATGACGAAATGTTCGCCAAATCTTTTACGATTCCAGAATCTCACGATTGGATCAAGTGGTTAGCGAACGAGGAACTTGCTCAGTTTTTTGCGGAATTACTGGAATTGATGATCCAAATTTCAGAGGAAAAGGAAGATAGCAAAACGCTTCAGACTTTTCTCGACTTTTGGCATGAAATTGCCTTAAGTTGGCGCGAAATAGCCTTAGGCGAGGAAGATTCTGAGATATTTGAAGGAGATAGCAATATCCCTCCGACCGTCGTCACCGATTGGAGCGTAGATGCTTTAGAAGCTGCCTTAAAAGGGCAAGATCCTGCGATGCTTTTGAATTCTCTCGCCGGTTTCATCGGAAAAGCCATGATCAGTTCTGAACAGGATGTCTTGGCAGATATTTTGGAGGCAGAACAGGAATTGGATTCGCCTTGGATAAATATCGTTGGCGTGGAACAGGATTACCGTTCACCCATGCACGCGGGTGATGCTGAACCGGTGGTACGTGACGTGACGGAAGCAGAGCAGGAGAAACATTTAGCATACGACATTTCCAAGCTTCAACTCTCTGCTCGCGCCCACAACTGTCTTAAAAATGAAAATATCAAAACCGTCCGAGAACTCGTCGCAAAAATGGAATGGGCCCTCCTGGAATACCAGGGGCTCGGACAAACGACGCTCAACGAAATCAAATTCGAACTCGCTGGCTTGGGGCTTTACCTGGGAATGGATCTATTCGACGAGGACGACGAGGAGGCATCATTCTAAATGCCCCGTATTTTCGATAATATCGACCAACCGCTGCTGCCCGCTCTCCAACAGACACTTGAAACTGCTACACATGCCGACTTTTGCGTTGGTTATTTCAACCTTCGGGGATGGAGAGGCCTCGGATCTTATGTTGAGAATTGGAATGGCGGTGAAGACGAATGCTGCCGCTTACTCGTTGGAATGCAACGCTTGGCAGAAGAAGAACTCCGCGAAGCCAAGAGACTCGCGAAGCAAGACGGTAGGATCGACAACCAGACGGCACTCCGTCTCAAACGGAGATTGGCAGAGGAGTTCCGAGAACAGTTAACCGTCGGTGTGCCGACGCGTGCAGACGAAAGAGGCTTACGGCAATTGGCGCAGCAGCTTCGTGATGAGAAGGTAAAGGTAAAACTCTTTCTCCGACACACCCTCCATGCGAAACTCTATCTAATCTATCGCTCTGACCTCGTCGCGCCGACTGTGGGTTACCTCGGCAGTAGCAATTTGACGCTTTCTGGGCTGTCGCATCAGGGAGAACTCAATATTGATGTCGTTGACTCAGATTCGTGTGAGAAATTGGAGAATTGGTTTGAGGACCGATGGAATGACAAATGGTGTATCGATATTTCTAAGGAATTGGTTGAAATTATCGAGCAGAGTTGGGCGCGCGAGGAACCTATTCCACCGTATCACATCTTCATCAAGATGGCATATCACTTGTCGCAGGAAGCGCGCGCTGGATTGACCGAATTTCAGATTCCACGCGAATTTGAGGACAAGTTGTTTGAATTCCAAACCGCTGCCGTGAAAATCGCAGCGCATCACCTCAATAGACGCGGTGGTGTGCTCATAGGAGATGTCGTCGGACTTGGTAAAACGTTGATGGGAACCGCACTCGCTCGCATACAGGAAGACGATTATGACGTTGAAACGCTAATTATCTGTCCGAAGAATCTCGTCAACATGTGGGAAAACTATCGAGAGGAATACCGTCTTCGAGGACGAGTGCTCTCAATTAGTCGAGTGCTCAACGAATTGCCCGATCTTCGGCGCTATCGCCTCGTCATGATCGACGAAAGCCATAACCTCAGAAACCGTGAAGGCAAACGCTACCGCGCCATCCAAGACTATATCCAACAAAATGAGAGCAAGGTCATCCTCCTCTCCGCGACACCCTACAACAAAACCTATCTTGATCTTTCCAATCAACTCCGTCTCTTTGTAGACGAAACCGAAGACCTTGGGATTCGACCAGAGCAGTACATCAAGACGTTAGGCGGTGAAACCGAGTTTATCCGCAAACACCAGAGCGGGGTCCGCACGCTTTCAGCCTTTGAACATAGTGAGTATATTGACGATTGGCGTGAATTGATGCGCCGATATCTTGTGCGCCGCACGCGCAGCTTCATCACGGAAAATTATGCCGAAACGGATGCTGAGACAAAACGGAAATTCCTCTCCTTTCCCGATGGTACACGCTCCTACTTCCCCACACGTCTGCCGAAAACGATGCAGTTTGAAATTAACGACCAAAATCCAGACGATACCTACGCACAACTATATTCTGCTTCCGTTGTGAACGTGATTAGCAGTCTCAAATTGGCTCGGTACGGACTTGCAAACTACATCGTTGATACACCCTCGGAACCGCCGACAGAAGCGGAACAGCAGCAGCTACAAGACCTCTCTCGTGGTGGACAGCGATTGATGGGATTTTGCCGAACGAACCTTTTCAAACGACTCGAAAGCAGTGGACAAGCATTCATCCAATCCGTCGACCGGCATATCCTGCGAAACTACATCTTCCTTCACGCCATTGAGAACGATGAACCGCTACCCATCGGATCGCAGAACGCCGAGATGCTCGATTCTCGGTTTGAAGACAGAGATACCGAGGATGCCACCCTTATCTTAGATGTTTCCGGTGATGACGATGACACGCAGTTTGACAGCATAAATTCAGAAGCCAACTCATACACGGTCGATGGATATGAACAGCGTGCCGCCGCTATCTATCGACTCTATACGACGAAGTATAAAAGTCGGTTTAGGTGGCTCCGTCCAAATCTCTTCCACACCATGCTTCGGAAAGAACTCACAGAAGACGCGCTTGCACTCACCGAAATCCTACGAAAATACGGCACATGGAACCCCGAACAAGACGCAAAACTCAATGCCCTTCAAAAACTCCTAACCGAGACACATCCAGATAACAAGGTCCTTGTTTTCACACAATTTGCGGATACAGTACAGTATCTGACAGATACACTTTCAGAGCGTGGAATAACGCAAATCGCTCCAGCAACTGGCGACTCAGCAGATCCCACTGCTTTGGCACACCGTTTTAGTCCTGTCAGCAACGAAAAACAGGATAGAATTAATCGGGCTGACGAATTGCGGGTGCTCATCAGCACGGATGTCCTGAGCGAGGGGCAAAATTTACAGGACTGTTCAATTGTCGTCAACTACGATCTCCCATGGGCAATTATACGCTTGGTGCAGCGTGCGGGTCGGGTTGACCGGATTGGTCAGATGTCGGAAGACATTTTGTGCTATTCGTTCCTGCCTGCTGAAGGTGTGGAGCGCATCATCAACTTGCGTGGACGTGTCCGGGCGCGCCTTCGTCAGAATGCTGAGGTCGTCGGCACGGATGAAGCCTTCTTTGAAGACGATGGTGATGGAGGCAATGAAACAATCGTTAATCTCTATAATGAGCAGGCAGGCTTGCTTGACGATGCACAAGACAACGATGTTGACCTCGTCTCTCACGCCTATCAGATTTGGAAAAATGCCATTACACAAGATCCAGATTTAGAGAAGATTGTCTCTGTGCTCCCGTCTGTTGTCTATTCAACCCAATTGCACATTCCGACAGATAACGAACCCGAAGGCGCGCTGGTGTATATCCGAACTGGACAAGAAAATGACGCGCTGGCATGGATAGATCGCGATGGACAGAGCGTAACGGAATCCCAGTTCGCGATTCTCCAAGCTGCGGCGTGCCAACCCGATACCGAGGCACTATCGCCGCTTGAAGAACACCACCGCCTCGTCGAAGAAGCCGCGAGGTTGATCGTCTCTGAAGAACGGACAGTTGGCGGACAACTCGGAAGGCCGTCAGGGGCACGTTTCCGCACGTATGAACGCCTGAAAGATTACGCTTCAGCGGTTGAAGGGACGCTACTTGAGACGCGAGCACTCAGACAGGTTATTGAAGCCATCTATCGGTACCCGCTGCGTCAGACAGCAACCGATACCCTCAATCGTCAACTTCGTAGTAGTATTTCCAACGAAGACCTTGCAGCGTTGGTAATTGATTTATGGGAAACAGAGCGACTTTGTATTGTTGAGGAAGAGCAGCAAACACGAGAACCGCAGATTATTTGTTCATTAGGGCTTGCGGAAAATTCTTGAATTCCGCTGATGCATCGTGTATAATTTTCAGAAACCTAATATTTCTGCTACACGGAGACTTCAGATGAAAAAGCCTAAACTTGTCGTTGGACACCTAACGAACGATCAGTTGATCGTCAAATCTGTGACCACTTCAAAACACTATGAGTGGCACAAGTGGTTGGAACCGGAAGAACTTGTTGAGTTTTTCGGGGAATTGCTCAAACTGGTAACACAAATTTCAGAAGGCAAAAAAGACGCTGATACGCTCACAATTTTTCTCTCCGGATGGCGTGAAACTGCTCTGATCAATTCAGAACCCGATGTCTTGGCAGATATCGCTGAGGCGGAACGCGAATTGGACGCTGGTGGCGGAAAACCGTGGTCACAAATCAAGGAGGAGATTGGGCTGTGAACCGTCAGCCATATACCCTTGAACCGCTGCCAAGAAAAGTCGAAAACTTCATCAAGCGACGAGATCGGGCAACGCAGGAACGAATTAATAGTGCTTTTGCGTACATCCTCCACTCCCCGTTTAGGCATGAAAATCCCACGACAATCAAGCCACTCTATGGAAGCCAAAATAACCGCTATCGCTACCGGATAGGAGATATTCGTTTCATTTACAGAGTTGACAGAGACAATCGGCTAATTCGCATTGTACAAATTGACAATCGAGGAGACATTTACTAATCAAGACTAACGCAAATTTAGCAGTTACGTTTTGAAAGCACACAAACCGATAGGAACTCGCAATGCTTAACGAACGAGAGACGTGTCAATACCTCAAAGAATCCGACTTTGAAAACCTCTTTACACAAGAACTTGGATGGGACCATCACACCCAAATACTTCCCATCACAGTAGATGAAACTGAATATACACTCACCGCAATTGCCGAAAAACGCGGACTGGTCGTTTTTCACTGCTCAGCAACAGATGAAGGACATATCCCTGAACGTAAAACGCGGGAAAAGATCCAACGGCAGGTCGCAAAATCCTCTCATGCGAACTTGATCGTCTACACCGACGCTGAGAAAACGACACAAATCTGGCAATGGGCAGGCCGAGAGCATGGAAGACCTATTACACGCCGTGAATACCGTTACGATCACAAACAATCCGGTGAACTTCTTATTCAAAAACTGCGTGCCATTGCTTTTACTTTTGAAGAGGAAGATCAACTTACACATCCTGACGTGACCGGGCGCGTTCGAGCAAGTTTTGACGTTGAAAAAGTCACCAAACGTTTCTATGACCGTTTCAAGAAAGAGCATGACGTATTCCTTAAATTTCTCAAAGGCATTCCCGATAGAGAGATGCAAAAGTGGTACGTTTCGGTAATGCTCAACCGCCTGATGTTCATCTACTTCATTCAGAAGAAAGGTTTTCTCAATAACGACGAAAACTATCTACGTACTAAATTGGCAGATAGCCAATCGAGAGGCATCAACGGATACTACAAAGAATTTCTCTGTCCCCTCTTCTTTGAAGGATTTGCGAAACCGGAAGCCGAACGGAGTAGAGATGTAAAACATCTGCTCGGCAAAATCCCCTATCTCAACGGTGGCATCTTTCAGAAACACCAACTTGAGATAATCCATGGTGAAAACATTGAGATTCCTGACAAGGCGTTTGAGCAACTTTTCAGGTTCTTTGAGCAATACCAGTGGCACCTCGACGAACATCCCCTACGGAACGATAACGAGATCAACCCCGATGTTCTCGGCTACATTTTCGAGAAATACATCAACCAGAAACAGATGGGTGCCTACTACACCAAAGAGGATATTACCGAATACATCAGCAAAAATACTATCATACCCTTCCTTTTTGACGCGGCGCGAAAATCGTGTAAAATCGC
>JAPOOP010000284.1 GCA_026713385.1 Candidatus Poribacteria bacterium
ACGAGAAAAACTAAATCAGGACTTGGCAGACATCATCAAGAAACATTGTGAACCGTGGGGGGTCGAGGTGCTTGCGATGGAGATTAAACACGTGGATCTCCCGGTTGAGATGCAACGTGCGATGGCGAAACAGGCGGAAGCAGAACGGGAGCGGCGCGCCAAAGTCACACACGCCGAGGGTGAATTTGAGTCTGCCGAGGTGTTAACCAACGCTGCTGAAATTCTCAGCAGAACTCCGACTGCCGTGCAACTCCGATTCCTTCAGGCGTTGGTTGAAGTGAGTGCGGAGAAAAACTCGACCGTCGTTTTCCCGATTCCGATTGATTTGCTCAGTCCGTTCCTTGAAAAAATAAAAGGTTCAGAAGGATAGACCTTTCCGCTAACCAAGGTAGATGCAGTGTTTTGCTTGGATGTTTCCCGCACTGAGCAACCCCCAAGCTTACTTTTTGTCTTTAATGAGGTTTCCTAATCTTGCCTACCAATAATTGATAGGGGGCATCAAATTCACGTTATAAAGAGGAGTAAGTGTGTTCAGCATGGTCATATAGCAGAACTTCGGTGGCATACTGTCCACCCTACGTCTGCGTTAATCGATACGGAGGATTTAGAGATGAAAGTGACAGAGGAAGATGTAAATTCCTTATTCTGTGATAGAATCCAGTATAAGATTCCTCTCTTCCAGCGTTCTTACGTCTGGGATGAAGAGGATCAGTGGAAACCTCTTTGGGACGACATTAAAGGGCGGTTTTCGCAAACAGGCATCCATTTTACTGGGACTTTAGTAATTCAGAAAGAAAATCAGTTAGATAATGGTGGAGCGTCAAAGAATAAGATTTATGACATTATTGATGGTCAGCAACGCTTAACCACTTTTCAGATTATCCTTTGTGTCCTTAGAGATTTAGCTAAAAAAATCGAGTATAAGGACATTGAAGAAGATGCAAATACGTATATACTGAATCGAAGAACAGCACGGGATAGCAATGAACGATATAAACTCATTCCCAAAGATCTTGATAAAGAGTCATTCTTGCAATTAGTTGATGGTGAGATAGGGGGGAGTAGTGGGCGGATTCGTGATGCCTATAATTATTTTAAGACAGAGATTATGAATCATGTGCAGAACGACTCGAACAAAATGGCTAATCTGTTTGAAACTATCTTAGCTAACTTTGGTTTTGTTCAAATATTGCTTGATTCAGGAGACGAGCCTGAAAAAATATTTGAATCACTCAATGCGAGAGGCAAACGCCTTCTTCAGTTTGATTTGCTTAGAAATAATCTATTTCTACGTGCCCACCAGGATAGAGATCGTTTATATAGAGAGTACTGGGACCATTTTGAAACCCCTTATTGGGATCCTGAAGAAAAGTCCGGCACATCATCTGAAATGTTCCTCCAGCATTTCCTTATGGCAAAACTGGGAGCCGAGCGTGTTAAACCGGAATTTAACATCTATCAAAGGCAGTATCGTCCGAGGATAGAAGACACCGATACAATAGAATACGAATTCTCTGAATTGCAGAAGTATGCGGAAGCCTATCAAGAAATGACCGATTGCAAAGATAATTCTGAAATCGGGCAGAGAATGAAGTTCTATAAAACTTTTGAGCTCACAACTTTACATCCGTTCATACTATTTGTGAAATGTGAGATTGGGTTATCTGGTGATGAACTTAATTATGTCTTTGATATTTTGGAATCCTATACGATCCGGCGTATGCTGTGTTGCCGAGGCAAACGAGGACTTCTTAAATTCAACATCTTTTTTTCTGAATTAATTAGCGAGCTTAGGGGCGATTTTGGTTTAAAAAGTTTTATACAACGACTATCCGCCGAAACCTCAAATACGAATAGATATCCAACTGATGATGAGATCGGACCCGCCTTGCACACACGCTATGACGAATATCCTATACTTATTCCTGATGATTCTACTATCGTCTTCCCAGATAATCGAGTTGTAAAAGCTGTTTTGCAGGGGCTTTGGACTGAAACCGCTGGAGCAATTAAGACAAGGCTCATCCGTTATATTTTGTATCGGATTGAATTAATGAAGAGGCGCGAAGACAAGTTCACTGAACCTTTAGTTTTTCAAGACAATCTTACTACCTTGGAACACGTGATGCCAAACGAATGGAAGGAAACTTGGCATTTACCGATTGCTGATGGATCAGTAATCTACGAGGAATCTAGCGGCAATCTTGGGATATATGTCAATAGAGAGACCGCAGATGAATATTTAATTTATGATAAACTATTTTCTGATAGTTATAAAACGAAGAATCCAGGCTGGAAAAGCCAACCGGCTAGAAATGGATTGACTAAAGATTCCTATTCGGATGCATTTAACCTTGCTTTAGCAAGAGATCACGTGTTGCAAAATATGGGAAACTTAACACTCGTCACGAGGGAGTTGAATTCCAAGTTGGGAAATCGGACGTTTCCTGAGAAGAAGGAGGCTTTAATCAAACACTCAGGTTTGAAACTGAATAATGAAATTTGCCAGCATGATATATAGGATATCAATGAAATTCATGCGAGATCCGAGAAATTAATTGCTTACGTCTGTAGAATATGGCCATCATTGGATTGGTTTGCTGAAAACATCCCGTAACTTCACATAAGGGGATTATCAATGAATGCTATGATACAAGGAGTTACACATGAGGGAATGCTAAAATGGTTTCTATTTTCGAGATTCCTGTCTTTGTGTAAGTCTGATTAATATGGAGGAATCTAGATAAAATGGGCATACCAACAAGTAGAGAAATTAGAGAAGCTATCCTTGACTATCTCGCTGATGGCAAAGAGTGCCGACGGCAGGATATTGCGGATGTGCTTGGTTCTCAATTTAATCTTACTGCCGCGGAATTGGCGGAAGAACACCCGAGTGGTGGGATGATGCCTTTGAGGTCGTTCTCCTCGGCGAGTTTGCCGATGATTTTGTTAATCTTGTCTCCGATCTCCTTGTCGCCTTTGAGGTTGACCATATCGGCAAATTCGCCGCCTTCAGGAACGAAGATAAGCGATTCGGGATCGCTTGAGGCTTTGTCGGAAACGTATTTCATGAAGAGGAGTGTCAGGATGTAGTTTTTGTATTGGGAGGCGTCCATCCCGCCGCGGAGTTCGTCGCAGCTTTGCCAGAGCGATGCATAGAGTTGTGATTTCTTTATTGCCATAATGGCTTACTACTTCCTTCCGGTTTTCGGTTCCTCAAGGTTACCGATGTTAGCCACGAGATACTCTTGAATGTTTGCATAGTTTAGAGTGAGGTCGTGGAACTCCTTATCGCATACATCACTGAAACGTTCCCGCACCTTGCGGCTTGTCTTCTTCGGATCCTTGAAAATGCCCATAGAACGGAACGGGATATTCCATTCCTTGAACTGGTGCAGAGCGATCGTTGCATCGCGGATTCTGTTGTCATTTGAAAGGGCGTACACGAAAAGTGGCTGCGGTTTCCCCTTGATTCGACAGTCTACCCTGTATTTTCTATCGGGATCCCGGTCTGAATCATGCCAGTCAAAACGCCTGAGTGGTGCTGGAACCGTTTCAAGCAGCACGTCTCGAAAATCCTCCATAAATGTTGATTGCACTCGTTCCTTTGACAAGTATGACACGTCAGTAATTTTGAGAAGTGCCTGGGCAAAGTCATAGAGTGCCTCACCGTAATCTCCATTCGGCACCTCAAGTATTAATTCGCCACTGCGATCTTCAACATCAAACATCGAGAGTGCCTTCAAGATAAGCTTCTTGCGTGGACCACTATGAAGAAGTTTCTCGTCGATTTCATAGGTGAGATGCATGTAGGTATGTGCTTCGTCAGAGAGTATCCATCGTCCACCCTCCTTCTTCAAGACGATAACCAGTTCATCACCATCCTCAAACATGAAAGGAGTGAACACGCGGAAACGCTCTTTGCCCTCGGGGAACAGCTGAATTTGTCCCGATACTTTCTCGATAAAGGTTTGTTCTATGGATTTTAGCGACATTGCTTATACCTCCTGAAAAGGAGACTACTGTGGTGATTCTTGAAAATTTGCATCGACGATCAGGCAGTGAAGGGCTCCCTCACAGTCACTGTAACGCTCGGTTTGTTGTGCGTAGGTATCCTCTTTTAGTCCTCTCCGCTGATACCGCTCTGTCGCGAAATGAATGTGAAATCCATTAATTATTTCTCTTTCAAGTCGATTTCTGTGTCGACTCGTCCACCCGTTGTAGCGGCGGATCCGAAAATTTCGGTTTGGTGAACGGATAAGAACTGCCAAAATAACTGAAAAATCTGAGGGTCGGAAGTCGTTCTGTCTGATAATAATACGGAATTTGTTTCCCTTATCACCGATAACAAACAACTCTCTTTTCTTCTTATTTGGACTCAGGAGTTGGTTACGCCAATCCTTTGGTAAAGGCTTACGTTCCTGTACCAACGCTTCGATTTCCTGATCTGAGTAAATGATTAACATGAATTACGCCAGCCTGTTTGCATCCATCTTCTTGAGGGTCATACCAAATCTGTCCAAATTAAAATGATGAATGAAAAACGTGTAGGGTGGATTGAACGCAGCGAAACCCAACAGAATTAACTATCAAACCAAACTGACAAAGCATTAGTCTTTGTTGGCATGGTGTATGGCTTGCCCTGCGACTACACAGAGTCCACCGATAACCACTATGAGTAGTCGTTCAAGATTGAGTTTATGATTGGTTTGTTTCGTTTGTAGTCAAGAAACCTTTTAGGATTGCCCGTTTGGAACGTGCGATAAATCGCACTACTACGAACCTGACCTCAAACTCAAAGTTGATGCACTACGAGTGTAAAAAATGCGACCCATTCCATTACCAATCCTCATCAAAGAACGGTGTGCTCGGATAGCTATAGACACCGCCTTCGTAGTTGCGGAGTTGAATTTCGTCGTCATCGAAGGCGACAACTGGATTGGGGATCAGCGCAATTTTTCCGCCGCCACCGGGGGCGTCCACGACATAATGCGGTACACCCAGCCCAGATATATGTCCACGCAACGCGGCAACGATGTCTAAGCCAGTCTGGACCGCTGTCCGGAAATGGTCGGTGCCGACGACAAGGTCGGCTTGATAGATATAGTACGGCTTGACTCGGATACGTAACAGTCCTTTCATCAGGTCCACCATCACATCCGGATCATCATTCACACCTTTCAGGAGCACTGCCTGATTACCGAGGGGTATACCTGCGTCGGCTAACATGCCGCATGCCTTCTCGGTTTCGGGTGTAATCTCGCGAGGATGGTTGAAATGGGTGTTGATATAGAAAGGGTGGTGCCGTTTCAAAATCGCACACAACTCAGGTGTGATGCGTTGCGGTAACGTTACTGGGACGCGGGAACCGATCCGAATAATTTCCAAATGTTTAATTGCTCGGAGTCCGCCGACGATCATATCAATTTTTTTATCCGTCAACATGAGCGGATCACCACCGGAGATGATTACGTCACGGATCTCTGGATGTGCTTGGATGTAGGCAAGTCCCGTCTCAATATTATCTTCAGAAATGGAGTGTGGATCCCCGACTTTCCGTTTGCGGGTGCAGAAACGGCAATAGATTGGACACATGTAATTGACATAGAAGAGTGCACGATCGGGGTATCGATGCGTAACGTTTGGCACTTCACTATCGTCTTCCTCATGAAGGGGGTCCTCTACGCCGGTACTCATCAGTTCTCTTGGATCAGGAACGACCTGTTTCCAAATTGGATCGCCAGGTTCTTTTATGAGACTCAGGTAATAGGGATTGATGCGGATCGGGAATTCTTTGTGGATACGCTGCATTTCTTCTAAGTCAACATCGAATGCAGCGGCAAGTTTTTCTGGGGTGTTGACAGTATCTCTAACGAGACGTTTCCATTCTTCCATCTTATAATGTCCATCCTTTTCAAATTATTATGTCCGTCCTTTCCAAATTTTCGCGCGAATACTCGGGGCACAGTCGGCGCATGCTCTGTTAGGACTTACGTAAAATTGAGCCGAGACATCTATCTTCACATGAGAACCCTGACGCTTACTCACGTGGGATCAGTGTGGTTACACACCGCACCTACCAGTGAAGTGTGTAAGTCCTATCTATATAAAAACTCGCGATCAACGTTCTACATTAGGGAGCATGGGACGTGGAATTAATTAGGTATGCTACGGTGCTACTTCGTAATTTTCGATTGTCACTTTGTTCATGACGTCCCGTTCACGGAGTGCGTCTACCACATCTATTCCTTCAATAACTTTTCCGAACGTGGTGTAGCTGCCGTTTAGATGTGCATAAGGTGTTGGATCTGAACTGATGCAAATATAAAATTGGCTTCCAGCCGAGTCAGGATTCTGGGTCCGTGCCATCGCAACAACACCTTTTTCATGAACCGGCATCTTGTCGCGGAGTTCTGGATTTTGGAACTCACCTGGGATTGTCCATCCAGGTCCACCGCTACCTGTTCCCTGGGGATCGCCGCCTTGAATAACAAAACCGGGAACATATCGATGGAAGATCACGCCATCGTAATATCCTGCTCCGATCAATCTCGCGAAATTCTCTACCGTGGTTGGAGCAGCATCCGGGTAAAGTTCAATAATGATGTTTCCTTTTTCAGTTTCAATCGTTACATAAGGCAGTTGATTGTTGTTACATGAAATAATTGCTGCGCAAAACGCACCTAATAAGCTAAATCGCATAATTTTAGTGTGAAAATTTGAGGATCTTCACGAATTCCTTTTTGGGTTTAATCAGAATTTCCGACGAGTGCCCTCTTGATAAATTGATTGGGGCATAAACTACACTTCATCGAAGGCGAAAAGTTCGTACACATTATACACTTATTTGCACGTGAAGTCAAGTAAAATTTTGAAGGTACTCAGTCTTCAGATTCTATTCGGTTCTGTTATTTTTCTCCTTTTTTGAGGAATCTCGGAACGATATGCAACAAGTATTGCATATCAGGATTGTGTAGTAACCTATATCGCGGAGATAAAAGCAAGGAACTTCTGAGGACAAGGCGTTCACCTTGACACTACCTATCGGATATGGTATTCTATTAATGTAGGGGGTGGTTGCAGTGCAAAACATCTCAACGGAAAATCAAGAAACATGTGAATTATTTGCGGCACTGAAGCTGCTATCGCCCGGGACTTATCTGAGGGAAGGCATTGATTATATCCTCCAAAGTAAAACCGGTGGACTCATCGTCTTGGGTGATACACCAGAGATTCTGGATTTGACAGAAGGTGGCTTCCGGATTAATTGCCCATATACACCGACACGCTTATATGAGTTGTCGAAAATGGATGGCGCGATTATTCTTTCTGAAGATATAAAACATATCGTGCACGCGAATGTAACGTTGAGAACAAGCCCGGCGATTTCCTCTGATGAAACAGGACTCCGTCACCGAACAGCGGATAAATTTGCCAGAGAAACTGAGCATATTGTCCTCGCAGTGTCACAAAGCCGAAATACGCTCACCCTATATCTCAAAAATCAGTGCTATATTTTCCGAGAACATCCTACACTGCTTTCCGGCGCGAATCAAACGATGTTCGCACAAACGCAGCACCTCAAAGCACTGCAAAACGCCGTTACCATCCTGAATTGGGCTGAATTAAGTGGAAACGCCACCTTGGTGGATGTCGTCGCTGCTATCCAATTGTGTGAACGCGTTCGCCGCGCTGAGCAGGAATTGGACCGTTACAGGATTGAGTTAGGCACACAGACGGAATCTCTGCAGTATGTTATTCCCGAACTCGCAACTGAAATTGAGAGTGGACTTCTGATTATAAAAGATTACTATCATGAGAGCCTACGTGACGCGTCTGAAGCGTTTGAAGCAATTTTAGGTCTCGATGCCCACAGCCTCGCAGACCAGAGTAACATTAGTGAAGCTTTAGGGTATTCGCGTGATGTGCGTAACTCTTTCGAGGTGCTTGAATCACGCGGGTATCGGATGCTTAGCCAAGTTCCCCGTATTCCCTTCAGTATCGTTGAAAATATCGTTCGCAAATTCAAAACATTGGATCGGGTCAATACAGCTGCTGTTGGTGAACTCCAGGCAGTTGATGGGGTTGGTAAAGCACGAGCATCAACAATCAAAAACACACTCGCGCACATGAAGTCAACATCCGTCCAACCTGAAGTCTTGGCTTTGTCTGCATTTGAATAATGAGAAGAGACATTTGTTACCAAAAGGCAGTTCTTTTTAGAAATTAATACCCAAGTTGCTACCTAATAGGGTTTGGGTGTTTAAACACAGATTCTTTAAGGAAAAATGCCTCTTCACACCCCGTAGGGGTGTTATGTCTATAGAAAAAGGAGTTAGAAAATGAAACGATTCATCGCTTTATCACGGAGGGGCAACGTCGCACCCAGCGGAATTTTATTCATTGGGATGCTTCTCGTTTCGTTCAGTTTCGTAGGATGTGGCGGAAAACTCGGAAAAATAGAAACATCAGTAGTTGACACGGCGATCTCGGACGCTGAGGTAGCTCTTGCTGCGGCAGTGGATGTTGATGCCCCGACACTCGCATCTGATTTGTTTGAGACAGCGGAAGCTAACCTTGAGTCTGCAAAAACAGCACTCGACGAAAAAAAAGGGAACGATGCACTCCGTCTCGCGTATCAAGCAATAGCTAATGCTACACTGGCACGAACGAATTCCATGAATATCACTAAAAACTCGGAATTAAATGCCTCTATACTCCAGAAGGAAGCTGAAGCAGAATCACTCCGAGAAACTGTTAACAGTAAAAAGGAAAAGCTTGCAGGACTTCAATCCGAGATCCAGAACATTCAGAGCGAGGAAAAGCAACTAAAACAGACCGTTCGCGACCTCCAGAAAGAGAATCGTGAACTGGGTGATACACGGGCAGCCTATGGGGAGCAGGTCGCACAACTCTCTGAAACTTTATCAGAGATTCAGGGGCGTGCTCGAAGGGCGGAAACCGAAATCCGTAATTATGGTAGAGAGGTTGCAGCACTCCGTCGGAAACTTGAAGTTGCCGACAGAATGGTGAAAGAGGAAGGATATCAGAAACGGACGGTTATCGCTGAGATAGATTCCCTTAAGAGACAACTCCGTGAACAGGCGCAGATCTATACCGAGAAACTCGCAGCAGCCAGTCAGCAAAATGCGGGTGCAAAGCATGCGGAATATCTCAAACAGAAAGCACAAGAGGCAAGGGCGTTTGTTGACAGCCAACCTCCACTCCATCCTACTAAGACGGGACGCATTGCCCTCTCTGCAGAACAAATTGCAGCTGGTAAGATGGCACTCGGTAATTGGGAACGCACATGGCATGCGAACAACCTCAATAGCCACCTCGCCTACTATGAACCTAATATTATTGCCGACAAAGTCGTGATTCGTGAGAGCAAAGAGCATCGAAGTAAAGTCGATCTCCAACAGTTGGGGGCAGATCTCCACGAGATGAGCACCCATGCGTGGAGTAAAGCTAAAACCAATATAGAGGTCGAGGGAGAAAGTGTTATCGGTATCCATCGACTGACCCGGTTGGCGACTCCAGCAGTAGACGAGAACGCGACGGAACTTTACAATATCTGGATTCGCGAAGTCTGGATGCATCAAGTTGGGAACGACTGGAGAATTCATCACGAAATCTGGCAAATCTATGAGAATGTGCCAAATTTTTAATTACAGACACTTGGGCTACATACTACAGACAGGTTCTACCTCACGGAAACCGAAAATACGCCAGTAGAGCGAAATGTCTGTAGGTTCTGCATCACGGCAGAAAATACAATGCCCTCCTTGCTCCAGCAGCAAGCAAGATGCCTGTAGAAGCGGAGGTTAAATTGTGAACGACGCACAGAACCAGCAAAACAACCAAAAGAAATTCACTATACCCCAGAACCTGCTGTGGGGTGGTGCGATTGCAGCAATCGTCATTGCTTTTGTTCTATTCCTTGTGGTCTTCATGAGTTCCAGTGAGACCCCTACAGCCTTTCTGGTGAAATGGAAGAGTGCGCTTGAATCTGGTGATCCTGAAAGGTATGAAGCACTCTGGGTGAAAAGTGCACGCCAGCGTCCTGATGCGGGTTATCAGAGAACTGTGAAACTCCTTAGGGATAACGTAAATTTTGAGGTTAACCTTGGCGGTGCCAGTCAACCCTATCGAGTTCCTCGCTATACAAACCGCTTCCGGGTTGAGGGGATTCCTCTCACGGCTTATTACCCGGGCGAAGCGCAACAGCAGCTACGAAACCTTGTGATTGAAAAGAAAGGTATTATTCAACAGAGGTGGAAAATTGTCCAGGAGGAGATAGTCGGTAGTGAATTCGCTCCCACATTGTCTACCTCAGGTCCCACGCCGCAACCCGAGATTACAGAACAGCCCAAGAGCCCTGTAGTACCCCTCGTGATCGCCTGGAAGGCTGCCTTAGAGATCCAGGATTTAAAAGCGTATACTAACCTATGGGATAAATCTGCTCGGAAAAAACGCGCCTCAAGTTTTGCGCGTGCTAAGGATCTGATGTCGCAAACCCATGTTATCGATCTCGCTGGTGCTACTTATACTGCTATTCCACGACACAAAAACCGGCACGTGGTTGACAATATTCAGGTGACTTTGCAAAATGGTGGTGATACCATTGAGACCCATACCCGCACTCTCACGGTTGAGAAAAAGGGGTTTTTCAGACGAAAATGGAAACTCATTAACGATCAAATCAATGTGGTGTCTGATGCTATCGCACTCGCGCAAGATGTGCCTGGGGTAGACACTGTCTCTGGTGAAGAGTCCGGGGGTACTTTCGATGGTAATGCGCCATTGGATACGCACCTCAAAGTGAGACAGGTGTTAGGGAAATGGCAGTCGGCTTGGGAAGAGAAGGACCTGCATACCTATATGTCTATCTATTCGGCTGAAGCACAAATTACCCGTGTGAATGTCAAGGGTGGAAGGGAAACTTCGGTCTATCTTACAAAGGGGCAGCTCCGCTCCAAGATGAAGAAACTCAACACCATGTACGCTGACATCCAGGTCTCCATCTCGAATTTACAGGTTAACGGGGATCGGGCAGTCGCAGACGTCAAGTTTCTACAAAAATTCACTGGCACTCCGGCGAGTGGTAGCCGTCCCGCTTACTCCGATTACGGCACTAAAAAACTCAATCTCATGGTAGATCCAACCGATGGACACTGGCGCATTTACGCTGAGACGTGGAGTCGATACGAGGATGTACCGGATTTTCCAAAAATGTAATCGTGTAAATATTTCTCAGTAGGCGCGCATGCAAAAGGTTCCAGTTTATGGAACGCTTTGCATGCGCTGCTTCGTTTATACAATGCATCTGTAAGAGGAAACTCAAGTTAGCGATCCGCCATCTGAAACCGATGGGAAGCCGAAGACTGAATAGCTTAATAAACCGGATAATCCAAAATGTACACCGAGTACCGAACCAAACGTAAAATCGAGTTTGTTGATACCGATATGGCGGGGATCGTCCATTTTACGCGGTTTTTTGTCTTTATGGAGACTGCTGAACACGAATTCCTCCGTAGTTTAGGTACAAGTGTAGCCACCGAATGGAATGGAGATAAGATCGGATGGCCCCGACTCGCCGCTTCGTGTGAATACTTAAGCCCACTCCGATTTGAG
>JAPOOP010000252.1 GCA_026713385.1 Candidatus Poribacteria bacterium
AGGGTCAACCGTCGGCGGAATCTTTATTAATAAGCAAGATGCTGACGCATATAATCGCACAGCAGGACTCGATTTTTCCTACCGTCCGACGCGAGAGATTAATGTCCAAGGGTTGTGGTCTCGCACTTTTGAAGCGGATATTTCCGGAAACAGCAACGCCTTCTTTATTGGCGGTGATTGGCGGACGAATCTGTTCCGACTCGACGGTTCATATACAGACATCGGCGAGGACTTTAATCCCGAAGTCGGGTACATTCAACGCACAGATGTCCGGCGTTTTCGTGGGGCAGGCAGTTATACCCCGTGGCCCGACGCGTTTGGCATTCGCGAGATTCAGATTGGTCCCGAGATCGATCTCGTCCTGACACAAGAGAACGAATTGGAAACCCAAGAAATAACGTTTGACACGGAATTTGAGTTCAAAACAGGTGATGATATTGGGTTCCAAGTCAAGAATACAATTGAAAATTTAGATGTAGGGTTTAACCTTCAAGGAAAGGAAATTCCAGAAGGTGATTATAATTTTACATCATTTCAGGTATCGGCTGGTACCAGTAGCAGTCGGATGATTGCTGGACAACTGCAAGTGGAATTCGGCAATTTTTATAGCGGTATGAGGCGCGGTTTCTTAATAGATGCAACTGCCAGACCGACTGCCAAACTTAGTATAGAACCATTTATCGAATTTAACCGCATTACGCTGCTCGGTGAAGAATTCGATGCCAATGCCTTCGGGGGGCGTATCAACTACTCCTTTTCAACGACTCTTTTCGCGAAGTTATTCTCACAATGGAGCACCGACACGGATGTACTCTCAGCGAACTTTCTGATTAACTATATCTACCGTCCCGGCAGCGATTTCTACCTCGTACTCAATCAGACCTACGACACCCGAGACGGGGGTGTTGCCCCTCTTGACTGGTCGGTTCTCGGAAAAATAACCTATTGGTGGAACCCGTAAAAAGGTAATACCACCAAACATTCCTCAACTTTTGAGGTATCTCAAAAAAAGGATTTTAATGAAATCAAGCAAAACTTCATTTTTTAAACATGGTTGGCTATTCGTCAGCCTACTCACTTTCACTTCAATATATAGTGCCACAGCTGAAAACTGGACGCAAAAAGCGGACATGCCGATTCCCAGACTTTTCTTTTCTGTAGCCGCCGCTGCTGGCGAGGTCTACACTATCGGCGGAATGCTTGCTGAACCCGTTGACTTTGTTAATGCCTATGACCCCGGTACGGACAAATGGGTCCAAAAAGCGAGTCTGCCAGCAGCACGAGCCGGTATTGTAACCTGCGTCGTCGACGGTAAAATTTACGCAATTGGCGGATGGAACGGGCAATCCCCCGCAGTCGGAACGGTTGAAGAATATGACCCAGCAACTGACACATGGACAAAAAAGGCAGACATGCCAACACCGCGGTCGTTTTTTGCGGCGGCTGTTGCATCCGGCAAAATTTACACTATTGGTGGAGTCGCACAAAATGTCGGCCCCGTGTTGGGAGCTGTTGAGGAATATGACCCAACAACTGACACATGGACCCAGAAAACAGATATGCCGATTCCCCGTTCGGGGATGGCAGCCACAAGCATTGAGGGGAAAATATATCTCATAGGCGGGACACCTGCTGTGCAAGGTCCTGTTCTGAGAACAGTTGAAGAATACGATCCCAATTTAGATACATGGACTCAGAAAGCAGACATGTCGACTTCTCGAACCGCTTTGGCTGTCAGCGTCGTTGATTCAAAAATTTACGCCATCGGAGGCACATCTGCTATTCAAGGTCCGGGTTTAACAACTGTCGAAGTCTACGACCGCATCACCGACACATGGACGGAAAGCCCAGAAATGCCAACCGCGAGAGTTTTCTTGGGTGCAGGAAACCTGAACGATAAAATTTATGCTGTTGGCGGGGTCGCTGAAGGCTTGGGACCTGCGATTCTTCCAACCGTTGAAGAATTCGCACCGAGTCTGAGTGTTACAGTACAAAATAAGTTTATCTCAATCTGGAGTGAATTTAAAAAAGCGAATTAGTTAGAACTTATGCATCGTTGGTACATTCACCGGCGAGGTTACAAACCTCGCCAGCGGGGATAATGGGTTTTCGTTTCTATCGAAATTGCCTCGCAGTGAGAGTTATTTTCATAATTCACCATAGTTAGTGATACCCAACCACTGTAGGTACGGTTGGGAAACCACACCTACAGTGGTTGGGAAAAGTAAACTCACTGTCCCCACGGTCTCGCCTGCTTAATCGAGAGCTTGCCCTCGCTTGTAATCTTGAACTCAATCTCCATAGCGAAATCTGCCGTTTGTCCAGCGGGACCGTATAGCTGACTGAATTTATTGTGTATTACCATGAGATAACGACTCAGTTCATGCAGATAAGCATCCGTTAAGATTCGTTTGTTGTCTTCTGTGCGATTGGAAGTTTCCACAACCCTGTAGTTAGTGCTGTCCCACCAATCCATGAGAACTTCTTCAGGAATGGATTGCTGTTCAGGATTCGTTACGAGATCCTCACCCACCTGGGTATTGAGGTAGTAATTTCCTACCGTTTGATAAACGACATCATCGGTTACAGCAACCCCATTCGCCAATTCGTTTGCAAAATTGGGATGGACAAGTACCCCCATAGCCGTAGCGAAGTGGTTAATACGATAGAATTCGCGTGCTTCAAATGCCCGGAAATTCCAAAGGCTTGCAAACACCTGTTTAATCGACTTGGATAGGTGTCCTTCTTCAGGATGATGTGTGTAGGAATCATACAAGCCTGCTCCACTGAAACCGGGTAAATCCTCGTTGTTCGTGCTGGATCGGCACCGGAGGGATGTACCCTCTGGAAATGAGTTCTGTAATTCCGAAAGTGCATCCATCATCCATGTCGGCATTTCACCTTTCTCAATGCGCTCTCTAAACCCTTTCAGCTCAGCTTCTCTCGTGTCGTAATTATCCTGAAATTCAGAATCTTTGAGCAGTGCTTCTGCCTCCGCATAGAAGCCGTTGTGTTTCATGAATGCATCGTAAAAGTACAACGGCACACCAACACCGTTCGGGACTGTGCCTTCGGGGAATCCTAACGTCCGGAGTGTTGCTATGTTAGCCGTCTTCACACCGAAACGTGCCGCGTCTGCAAAACCGATACCGTCAAGTGGTAAAACCTTCGTAGCAGAGAGGTCACGCGCAGGTTCCTGTGCCTTCAAAGGACGTAAATCGGCGAAGTGTGCCTCTACCTCCTTAAACGTCGCCTCCCTAATCGCAAAACCGTCGGCATTCACCTCATAGTAGATATATCTACCGATGAGCGGTGCGATATCCTTGTTTTGCCACGCCTTGGCGATGAAGGCATTTGGAACTTTGTCCTGAACCGCACGCAGATTAACATGTGAAAGCGGCG
Source organism: Candidatus Poribacteria bacterium (assembly GCA_026713385.1). Taxonomy (GTDB): domain Bacteria; phylum Poribacteria; class WGA-4E; order WGA-4E; family WGA-3G; genus WGA-3G. The sequence goes on from JAPOOP010000252.1 coordinate 3,403, forward strand.
TTTGACGCACACCAGTGATAACCCCAGCAACTCGTGACATTTCGTTTGGTAATGTCTTACAGATAACGATGTCACGCGGTGAAGGACGTTCGTCAGTCTCCAACATACGCAGCCTACCGAACGACGCTGCCTGATTCAGCGGAAGGTAGCCGATATTCGCATAGAGATCGTCTTCAAAATAGACAGGGAATTCCGCTGCGTCATAGTATGCCTTTTCGCGATTATAAATATCAATTGCTCCCCACAACGGACAATAACCCATCCGATTTTTCAGTATCGGCATTTTCGCTACAAGCAGATCGTGCGCCAGCTTAATTTCTTCAAAACGGAATGCATCATTTGGATTAAACTCAAAGGTATAAACACCGGGTTCACCATTCGGTGCTGTGGAGAGTGGACGGTAACTCAGCACACCCCGCATCTGCCCTTGACCTCGTCCTAATCCAGCCGCATTCATGAAACTGCCATGGGAACGATGGGTCTCCGTATTCATGAAATAAAGTTGTGGGTTTTGTGTATGTGTATTCTCAATCTGAAACTTTACAAATTCGATTCCGGTAAGTTGCGTGTCAATACGCACCTCTAAGCCCTGATACGACAGTTTCTCGAAGGTCTCTCGGTCAGGGATTGTCGCTGCCCCATCCTTAAATGCGATCTGCTCCGGATTCAAGCGGGGTCCTGAAGGTTCCCTGGAACCTCGCCTTCTACCAAACCCGCCTCTTCCGCGAGATCTATCTCGCTCTCCACTTTGCATCTCACGTATCTGTTGCGCACTGAATTTGCTACCTCTGGCGGCTTCGAGTCTCATCACCCGAAACATAAGTTGCTTTTCGGATTCACTAAGTTCATCACTCTGATCAAGATCGAACCGTTTTTCGTCTACTGACAATTCACTCTGGGTCCAACTATTCATTACAACTATTGTTGACAGCGTCAGTATGCAAGCAAAAAGCCCTATGATAACATGTATTGGTTTCATCATTCACCTCTCTAAGCATTAAAAATTTCTGTGGGAAGTATACGCTCTTTATTTAGATTAGGCAAATGAGGGCTGAATTTGTTCAGAAAAACATGAGTTCGATGTATTGAAATCGGGTTCTTTCCATTCAATCCAAATGACTCTCACTGCGAGGCAATACGCGCAGTTGCTACCTTTAGCGGTCTATCGTTCCGCTTTTCAATTTCGCCCAAGCCGTCGCCAGTTTCGCTTGCGGAGAAACCGCAGCAAAACCGAGTGCGACAGATAATCCACTGTCAGCAATCGCTTTCACATCAACCTCTGAGAGTGCGACATTGAAAAATGCGATCTCGTCAATGAGGCCGGTGAACGCCTCCTGCTTGTCATCTCTGGAGCCAATATACTTTGGACCCGCTTTAAATGGTCCTGCGGCGGCATTAGATGCTTCTTCTTCACCATCGACATAGACTTTCACTTCTTTACCATCATAGGTTCCCGCAATCTGGTGCCATTTATCATCGTTCAACAAGGATTTAGACCACGTATTGTGGGGAATCGGTTGTGCACACTGTCCAGCGAAATTCAATTTGTGGTCTCTCAATGTCAAGATAACGTCTCCGCAGGGACCTACGATGATGTCGGACCAGGCGGGGGCGGCTGGTGTTTTAATCAAAGCGACGATCGATACTTCATCCTCATAGTCAGAGAAATCGCCGACAGCAACATGGGCACCCCCCTCAAACTTTAAAGCCCCTTCAAACTTGCCATCGACCCATTGAGCATCAACAATTTCTCCGTTATTGCCATTCTCAGAAGCATCTTTTGCCTCACCGCCTTTACCTTCATCAAAGAACCATATTCCCAAAAGTGCATCTGCATCGAGTTTGGCAGAACTTAGATCTGGAATCATGAAACTGATGCAGATCAACGTTCCGTATACCAAAATTGCCTTCGCTAACTGGATTCCTCTCATTTTTACCTCCATTTGCGCAGGGACGGCTTAATTATCACCAATTACGCTGTTTTCCGCTACGAACTACTGGTATCGAAAATTAGGGAGAACTCACATTTCAGGATCAATAACGAGATAACTCACGCTCTTTGCTTCCATCTTAATTGGAATCTCAACATTGTAATTTCGGTCAATTTTGTACGGTTCGGGTTCTTCTTCATTTTCACGAATCATGGCAATTTCAGACAATCCAGTATAATAGAGCGGTAATTTCAAAGTCATTCGCTGCACTGTTCGCGTAGGATTATAGAGCATTGCCAATCCACACGGATTGATCTGCGCGTTCACGTGGAGCACACAATCAACGGAACGACCATCCGGGCGATGCACGTGAATCAGATCAGACTCCAATATTGGGCGATACCTTTTATAGAAATCAACCCATTTCTTAACGACCGCTTTTGTTTCTTCAGTATCAAAAAGCCGGGGACCGCGATAGCACGCAATCACACCACTACCGAAGTTCTGTGATAGATGTGATTCGTAGTCATCGAGGTGTTCGCAAAGCGGTTCAAACGTTGCGGCTTCTCCACCGCCGTGGTACTCTACCAACGGGACGAACATCCACCCCATACTCGGTGTTTTTTCATAAGTTCCATCGTAGATATTCTGCCGGGCAATCAGAATTTGCCGCTCGCGAGGTAAGCTGAAATTCGTTTCTCGATAGCCCATACCGCATTTATTTGAACCGTTGAGGTAATACCGATCTGGCGAATTGATATAGATACCACGTTTTCGGCATTCATGGTAAAAATGAACGCACGCTTCCCACTGACGCAACTGCGAATCCGCTAAGCTACTATGGTGTTCGTGCGTCGTTGTCGCACAGACGTCACCATGATAAGGACCATCCGTCTCTATGATATCCATCCCGGTTGCATCCATGAAATTCAGCACCCGCTGGAAATAGCCATCTGCCCATCTGCTCGCAAGACAAGCACTCTGTCCAAACTTACTTCCGGGTTGTCCGGTGTCTGGGTCAACACAATTGAAGTCTTCACCCACATTCCGCGAAGCACACATCAGCGTATAACCACCAAGTTGAATGCCTTTGCAGTGCGCATAATCCGTCAATTCCTTCATTGTAGCGATATATTCCGGGTCTTCACTCTCAATATTAAATCCACTCCCAAAGGTCATAATTACCATTTCAAATCCGACTTCGGCGCACTGATCAATCGCCAAACGGACAGCATCCGGGTCGGCACTCCGAACGTGCATTAGAGTCGGATTCTCCGTGACCTGTGGTGCAACCGTGCGATACATCTTGCGATGTGCGAGTCCCTTTCGCTCACGATCATCGCTATCATGCAGAATCTCAAAGGTGCGAAAACTCTTGAAAGTCTCTCCGGGTTGAAGAAGTATCCCCGGACCGAGTGGATAACGACTTGTCATTAACAGTGGCATCTGATATTGATAATCGACCTGCGTTTTGTAATCCACATCTGGTCCCCACTGTGTTGTTTCGACTCCACTGAAGGCATAATCGCTCTCAACATGTAGTCGATGCTTCTCCTGCTCGTTGACTGCAAGGATTTCACAGCTTAAGGCATCCAGTTGAATCGGTTTTTGACTCTCATTGTGAAGAGTGATCCACTTAGCCAGTACCGGAATGCCTTGGTAGAGTTCATAATGCACACAAACCCGAAGGGCATCAACGGATGGCGGAGACACGAATTCAACAGTCAGTGTCACACCCTCTGGCGGATACACTGATGATGCCGTAGAACGCCTGCGTACCCACGGATAGGGAGTTTCAGTCTCACCGGCTCGATATTCGCGAAATTGAAATGCGTTCCCGTCACTCGTCAAATCCGGAATCCACTCCGAATCAAGATAGGCGTAGTCGGGCTGTCCTTTCAAACCACCCACCTCAAATGGGTGCCCGTTAATCGTCAGTATCGCCTCCGGTTTGATACCACGGAGAAGACTGCTATCGATAATTTGATTGGTATAATCGACCGTTGCGAAATTAGGTGAAGTAACGAATGTACGCTCAATGAGACCATTACCGAGAATAAGTCGATTGTCCGTTTCCGTTACTGAAGCAGGTTGACAAAAAGGCTGAACCAACCAATCATTTTGCTGTGATGTGTACTGCATGTCAAGTCCCAATTTTGAACGTCTCTATAGAAAAATGAGGCGAAATTCGCTGTCTCGTGTTTCTCATAACTTCAGTATAACCCTGAAAAGAAATAACGCAAGAACAATTCTGTTAATTCGATATAAGAACAATGGTAATATTTTTTTATTTCATGGATTTCTCTCTAACAGTCGAAAATTTTCTATCTATCTCCCCTTGTTAGATTCAGAAAAAACGGTATGCCCATTTTTGAATTGCGGTTTGGATAAACCTATGCTAAAATGCCAAATTATACTTAAGGAGGAAAAATTTTATCATGCGAAACGCTACAAGTACCTTGTATTGGTTAATGTTAGTCTTCTTGTTAATATCCGTCGGAAATCCACCCAGTTTTGCACAAGATGAGCATACCGTCCTCCTCTACACTTTTGAGTCAGGAGCAGGGAAGGTTGTTAAAGACTTATCTGGAAACAAAAATGATGGCGAACTCATGGGTCCGAAATGGGGAGAGGGAAATCCCGGCGGCGGGCTTGTCTTTGAAGGAAATGGTCCGAGGGATTTTGTAGAAATCCCTGACAGCGACAGCTTAGATCTGGTTGAGGGTCTCACTGTCGAAATGTGGCTCTACCTTGAGGCGTGGTCAACCGCTGGCGGGACAGGTGCAACCAAGGAACTTGCTTATAAAGTGGGACCTCGGAGCGACAAGAAGGTCTTACTCCGGATGACCACTGAGGCACAAGCATGGGGTGCGGCAGTCGTTGCCGGTAAAACAGATATGCCGCTGAAAAAATGGACGCATATCGCTGGCACTTACGACGGAAAGTCAGGTGAAGGTAAAATTTACATCGACGGCGTTTTAGATGGCGCAGGTAAAATCGGTGGAGACATCGTTCCAAATAACGATGTTTTATGGCTTGGACGCGGTGCGGGTCCATTTCTACAAGGACGAATGGATGAGGTGCGGATCTCTAACATTGCGCGTTCCGAGCAAGAAATTCAGGAATTAATGAACAAAGGCATCGAAGGTGTATTGGCAGTAAAACCTGAAAATAAGTTAGCAACAACATGGGCAAAACTGAAGTCAAATTTCCCACAATATCAGTAAAAATATTTAAGGCTAAATGCCTAATGCTGCTTCTCATCTTGAATGCAATAGCGGTATATGCCAAGGAAATGCAAAGGGATTATCCTTCGATCTTTCAGGCATGGAACGGCATTGAAAACCAATCCGATGAAGATGAACTCCACCGACTTGCCCGACACGATCTTGCTTTTGCCCACCCCTACGCACTGCTCAGAATTGCTTGGAATATCTCAGAAGAACAGCCTTATTCCGGGTTGGCAATAGGCTTAAATCCGAATCAACTCGATACCGCGCGTGAAAGAAAACAGCAACTTTTATCCTTAAACCCTCATCACCTACTGCTTGTCGAGATCCGATGCAGAGACGCGAAATATCTCTCGCGGGAAAATGAAACACAAGTGGAAAACTGGTGGGAAGTCGGTTATTTCCCACCGGATTCCCCGTATTGGCTCAAAGACGGCAACGGCAAACCCGTTCTCGGCTGGGGTGAAGATACCAACGGTGATGGAAAGATTGACGCAAATGATACAGTCCTGAGTTACCTCATAGACTTCACGAATCCGGAAGTGCAAAATCTGATGGTCAACCAAGCAATTGCCTTAAACGATTCTGGACTCTTTGATGGCATCATGCTGGATTGGTGGAACGAAGACGGCGCGACCAGTTCAATCGGTGTTGATGACTGGTCGGACACTATTCTCACACGAGAGACTGAGTTAAAAGCGAGACTGTCGATCTTACGCAAGATTCGGGAACGCATCGGGGACGATTTCCTAATCCTTGTCAACGCGAATATGCGTCAGATTCCAAAATCGGCACCCCACGTTAACGGTCTCTTCATGGAGTGCTATAAGCCGGAATACGACCAAGGATATAACCTTGATCAGATTCTGCTGATGGAAAAAACGCTACTGTGGGCAGAACAGCATCTCCGAGAACCGAAAATCAATTGCTTAGAGGGTTGGCGTGTGGTGGCAGATTATACGGGTGACATTAACACACGAGTTGCCGAGAGAAACAGCGAAGAAAACCTACGGTGGATGCGTATGATTACTACGCTGAGCCTAACACATTCAGACGGTTACGTCCTGTTTGGTGACGATAATGCCATACCTGCCCCTGACCATCTACACAACTGGTATGATTTCTGGGATGCCGATCTTGGACAAACCATCCAAGAGAAAGCCACTCAGTATCAAGGCATAGAAGGTCTCTTTGTTCGGGCGTTTGAAAAGGGTTGGGTGGTATACAACCGTAGCGGTTCTGAACAAACCGTTACTTTTGAAACTCTCGCTATCGGCATCAACGGTGGCAAACGTCAGCGGCATCATGAGATTCCAGATTTTGATGGGGAGATTTTTCTGAAAACCGATACAGAGTAAATGAAAGGATTGATAATGCTGAAAGCGATTTTGCATACGCGTCCGGTGCGGCAACTCAACACAATCTTCACGCAAGAAGATTTGGAACGCCTCGGGAATACTGTCGAAGTGATATGGGGTAAGGACGAACAGATGCCCGAAGATGCCTGGAGCGAAGCGAAAAAAGAGGCATCCATTCTCATCGGCATCCCCAGCTACGGGGTCGGGGATGTTGACGAAAATGCCGCGCCGCATCTGAAGACAATTATGGAGGTGGGCGGCGCACATCCGAGAAAAGGACAGGTTGACTACCAAACCTGCTTCAGACGGAGTATTCGTGTGCTGAGTTGCGCGCCGGCTTTCGCCAAAATGGTGGCTGAGATGGCGTTGGGACACGCTCTGGCTGCCCTACGGAATATTGTTGATGCGGATCGGCGTATGCGTCGTGGTGAAGAGAAATGGGGATGGCGTGGGCAAGCCGACATTTGCACGCTCTATAATGCAACGGTAGGTATCATCGGGTATGGAAACCTCGCTCGGGAACTGCGATTGTTGTTAGCTCCCTTCAAATGTAAACTCCACGCCTACGATCCATGGCTTCCTGACACACATTTAGAACAGCACGGAATACATCCTATGGGACTGGAGGAACTGCTGCAAACGTGCGATGTCACCTTCGTCTTGGCAATTCCAACACTGGAGAATAGGGAACTGCTTACTTACGAGAAATTGGCACAGATTAAACAAGGGGCAGTACTCGTTTTAGCAAGCCGATCACATCTTGTTGATTTCGACGCACTTCTTAAGTTGACAAACGCTGGCAGATTTCGAGCAACGATTGATGTCTATCCTGAAGAACCGACACCACTCGATCATCCAGTCCGAGAGACAGAAAATACGATACTGACGTGTCACATGGCGGGTGCTATTGACCACGCACTCTTTGAAATCGGGAAAATGGTTGCAGATGATGTCGAAGCCATCGCCGCTGGTCTCCCGCCAATTCGCATGCAAGTTGCACAACCAGAATTCGTCGCGAGGCGATGAGCAAAATCGCAATCAATACGGTAACTCTACAGATAGCGTTGCCAAGAATTCGTCTGCTACATGGCGATTGTAAACACGGGCTGAAATGACCGAGCCGTAGATATTCCCGACATAGAAGATGCCACTGAGTGTACCAAGCATCCACCCTTTTGCTGATGAAAGACCATCTCTCTGGAAACCGTCGTAAGCCTGCCAACCTGTTAAACTGACAATGAACAAAGAAGTGAAAGCATCGCCGAACTTACCTGTATAGAGTCGTCCGGCTCCGGGGACAATTGTAGAAAATACACCAGCCAAAAACGGACTACGAGTAGGTAGGTCCGCACCCACCTCTGAAAAATTGTGATACACTATCGCCTTTTGGCTGACCGAGGTCACCTCCGATCCCTGCAACGTCTTGAAAATCTCACCTGCTTCAGACCACTGTTTCTGCATCAGATAAGAGAGTCCAATCAACTGCTCGGCTTCGGCGTGCTGTTGTGTATCTATTATGCGCGGTAGCGTTCCCTGTAGAAATCGCGCGGACTGCGCAAACTGATCTGTCAAAAAATAGGTGGCACCGATTTGATAATAAGTGCGACTGGCAAATTCACTGTTCGGATGCATCCGCAAAAGTGTCTGAAAACTTTGAACGGCTTGTTCTATCTGCCCCGAAAAACGATAACAGAGGGCAATTCTATAGCGAATTTGCTCGCTGTCTGTCCCTTCTCCGGATATAAAAAAAAGATAACGTTGATATTCACCTGCAGCCCGGAGATAGTCGCCTTGTTCATACAAAAAATCGGCAAATTTGCGGACGTTTTCAGGAGTATAGTATTCAATGGGTTCTTCGGCGGTTGCGAAGGGTAGAAGCATAGTAGTGAGGAAGACTATGAGCAGGAATTTAGGTATTTGCATAGTGTTCATATCACTCGTAGGGGTTTTTGATAAGGCGTTCCCTTTCTTCAAATTTCTCTTTCTTTTTCCCGTAGGTTGAACGGTGTGCCCCAATTTCTTCACAATCACAGTCATTGCTTAGATCCGGTGCGGTTAGGTGAAAGACCCTACCAGATGGTATAGATGCGGAACTATTTCAGTGTGCATAGTCTGAAATAGGATCGATGTATTTACCCGTTACGCCGTCTTTGTGGTAATGCTGCGCCTGCGAACCGTTGCACCGGAGGAGTCTATCCGCCGTAAGCAATATCCCTCGCAAGACACCATATTCCTGTATACACGCCATGCCAAAACGAGAACATGTCGGTTGGAAGTTGCACGTCGAACCGTCTTGACTGGAGACGAATTTCTGGTACAACCGAATCAACCCCGTCGCGACGAACTTCAATTCCGAGGTTTCCTGCGGATTAAAGCGGACTACCTCTTGTGGTTTCAGGCTCATAATTGGATTGACTTTTCGGATGAACGCCAAGTCGGAGACTTCACCCGCAAACGCGGGTTGAACAAAAATAACACCAGATAAACACAACACACAGAAAAGAACGAGACGATTTACCATTTGATTTCTTTAACCTCTACCGATTCGGGGATAGCGAAATTCAGGATATGATTTGGTGTACTTACGTTAACCTGTGGATTGCTATAGACAATGTGTTCGTATTGAAGGACTTCAGATTTAGCACCGTACGTCCTGGAGGTAACCTTCATCGGGACATAGTTCATACCGACCTTGCTGTGGTTCTGATAGTGCGATCTGGCGATGATATGTCCTTTCGGATTTTTGATTTCGGCTGAGATAAGCCTGTCATCCTGCATCCCTAAGATAATAGTGCCGAGTTGGTCTTTCGCCTTCTTAGGCGGACTCCAGTAGCTATAGAGAACCTCGTCTACGATATCGTGCTTTTGCAAAGAATACCCGATCGCTACCAACCCATGCTCCGCTTGTGTAGACTGGACGATGGATTCAACAAACGGGAGCGGAATCCGTCCTTCAGAGATAAAACGGAACGCCTGTTTCTCGACAGGGTAATAGATCTCCAGCACCTTGTCCTTCACAACCATTATCTGCTTGAGTGGTGCGGTGACCTCAACCACAACCCGCGTCGTTCTTGCATCGTAGTGAAGAATGCCAGCGATGTGCTCCGTTTTGTCGTTCTCAGTCAATTCGCGCGTAAAGTCTAAGGAGAGGGTTTTTAACGGCGAGGCATGAAGCACATGGCAGAGGAAGCATGTCAATACAAGCGTGATGGAAAATTGGAGAATTTTAGGCATTTGTCTCTTTACGAATGACGTGATGGCACCTCTGATACTTACCATCACGTTGATTTTACCTTTCATCATTCAGGTAAGAAGCTATTACACAGCCTATACGACAGAACCACCGAGACATCCTATAAATGCTGATCTTAAGTGGAGCTCTCGGGATCTTGCCTTATAGGCCTCTGTGTAAAACATGACGTATTCTGGTGATTTTCCCATCAAACGTGATGCAGGCACCAGTGGTTCATAGGGGTAAGCACCAAGGAGCCCAATTGAAAATCTATAATTAACGATAGGGTTTTATCAATGGGGTCAGGAAACATTAACATCGTGAAAGCAAAATCCTAAGTCCTACTATGATTTTATATTTCCAAATTGTGCTGTAATTATACCCTATCCACAGCAAACAGTCAATCCTTTCAATAACCTTCTCAGAAGACTTTAATATAGATTGAGCACATAACATAATAAAATCTACAATAGATATTAGAGCACAGGAAATTGATTTCCCTACCGCTGTTTAACCCAACTTACACACTTTACAACGTTTCTGTCATAGACTTTGTTTACATTATCAGGACTCACGCAATTTTGAGCATCGCCCGCTTCCTGAAAGAGAGATCGTATAAAAAACGCAGACAGTTTCTTGACACAACCTAACAGGTTTGCGGCGTACTCGCCCAGATGCGACGTGCATCATGCTACAAAAGACCAACCTGCGTAAGTCCTACACAAGGAGTCTCATACGGTTTGACTATATATTTTTATATCTCACCATAATGAGATTGACAACTTAACGGAAGATACTGGGCAAGTAGGAAGCGATTAGGATACACTCACTGCGGTTGGGATTGGGGCAAGGAGCGATGCCTGCTGTAGGAGTTCGGGATTTGCAAAAGCGGAATCAGGCGCGCCATCGAAAATTATTTCACCATCCCTCAATAAGAAGACACGATCAGCGTACTTCAAGGTAAGTTCCGTGTCGTGTGTTGCGAAAATGAGGGTTTTATTTTCGCGCCGGATTTCATCGCAGAGTTCGTCCATCAACTGGTGGAGATGTTGGGCATCTTGACCGGTGGTGGGTTCATCAAGGAGGAAAAGGTCGGGGTGCAGTGAAAAAGTGGCTGCAACAGCAACCCGTTGGCGTTGCCCTCGAGACAACGAATACGGAGCCTCCAAGCCAATATCCCATAAGTCAAATCGCTCAAGCGTTCTATCAACCCTATCTTCAAGAGTCTGCGCAGCAAATTTGAGGTTTTTAGGACCGAACGCAACCTCACCGCGAACCGTCTCCGCCTGTAGCAATAGATCTGGATCTTGAAAAACGATACCAACTTTACCTGCTAACTGATGAAGTTTCATACGACTGGACGATTTGCCAGCAATGATAACCTCCCCTGTCGTCGGACGTAGCAAACCTGCAATAAGGTGAATCAAGGTCGTCTTACCAGAACCGTTCGCCCCCATGATAGCAAGCACCTCACCACGCGGTACCTCGCAGGAAATTGATCGCACCGCATCCTCATCGGTATTCGGATAACTGAATTGGAGTTCGCGGATACTGAGGAGAGAGATCTCGGATGTTGTCCTGTAAGTGCGCTTAGGAGACATAGATGACGAATTCGGTAGCGATGTGTCTCTTGAAGGTGCCTCGGTTTTCGGAACCTGCACGCCTAAGTGTTGATATGGAGTGAGATCCTGAAATGCTTCCGCTTCAGGCAGATCCAGATAAAGTCTCCCTTCGTTCATTAGCCATACATGGTCGCACAGCGAAGCAACTTCCTTGGTTTGATGTGTTGCCAAAATAACAGTTATCCCTAACTCCCTATTTAACTGCGTGACGGTAGTGAGGATGTCGCGCGCCCCATACGGATCCAGATGGCTCGTTGGCTCATCTAATAGCAAAACTTGTGGTTGCATCGCGCAGACAGCCGCGAGCGCAACACGCTGTTTTTGACCACCTGAAAGCGATGATATCTCCCGTAACGCAAAGTCAGAGAGTCCCACCTGTTTCAAGGCGACAGCAATCCGCTCCTTAATTTCTTTTGGAGGGAAACCGAGATTTTCGAGTCCAAAGGCGATTTCGTCTTCAACTCGCGTGCAAAAGAGTTGATCGTCGGGATTTTGGAAGAGGAGAGCGACCTGCTGACACGTGGTCGCAAGGGGTTGCGCAGCAATGTCCTTATCGTTAAGACGGACCGTCCCCGTGAGCGTTCCTGCCGAAGCATGCGGAATCAAACCGTTCAGTGTCCGCAGTAAAGTAGACTTACCACACCCTGTTGGACCCGTCAGTAACACAAACGCCCCGGAAGGCACACGCGTTGTAATACCGCGCAGTGTCGGAGTCTCACGACTCGGATAGGTAAAACCGAGATTCTCTATTTCAATAGACACCATGGTCTGACTAACTCAGTCCTTCAATCTGTACAGGGACAGAACCGAAAAGTTGCTCTAAATGCCGCTGAACGGAGTCTCGGAAAGTGTCAAAGGTTTCTTGGGCGTTCTGCTTGAAATCGTCGGTATGATACTTGAAATTACTATGGAGTTGTGCCTGCTGAGCACGCACACGGGCGAAGACACTGTGAACATACGCTTGTAATTCACCGAGCCGTTCAGTCTGTGCTTTTGCGAAGGTACCGACTGCGTCTTTGAAAGCAGCGAATTCCGCTTCTAAGTACTCCTTGAACATTGATTGCTGAAAACCGACAAGTGCACTGTGTGCAGCATATTGAAAGTCCTTGTGAATCGCATTGTACTGCGTCTTAATTCGGGGGAAAAGCTGTCGTGAATAGTTCTGGAATTCACGCATTGGATCGCCTTGAGCGTCCACAAACTGTGGAATTTTCTCTTTGAATGTGTCCATCTCGTCATTTAAGAAACTTCTGAAATCCTCAACAGCAACAGTATAACGCGTCGTTTTCTCCAAGTGGTACCCCATGACCGCTAATCGCACAGCTTCCGGGAACATCTTCGGATAGTCTTTGAGTGTCTTCAGCAAATACCGGGCGTACTCCACCCCTTGCTTGGAGAAAAGTTGTCGCTGAATGGATCGGGCAAATGCCAAGGCTTCCTCTTTGGTAATCGATCTCACATTGCGCGGGGTGTAAGGCATGTGCTCAAGCAACGTCAAACACCGCGCAAAATAGTTCTTTAAGGTCGGATCATAGAGCGTTGAAATAACCCGCCGATATTCTGATATAAGCTCATCGCGCGGCATTTCAGGAACAAAATTGAGGCTCATGTCGGTGTTATTTCCGCTGGATTCTACCAGCAACCGATCTTCTTGCTTCAACCGATGCCAGAGGTCTGTCTCCTTCAGAGCAGTCAGCAAACCTGCCATCGCCATTGGGATACCGGCTTCCTGAATAAATTTGATATGAGAATCAAATTCGGTATCACCATCAAGCCCGATAATAAACCCGCCTGTGACCTCCATCCCCCTGCTTTGAATCTTCCGAATTGCACGCAAGAGGTAACTCCCTGCCTCCTCCTCTTTGCTGGTGTTCTGTCCTTTGGAGGTGCCGAGGAGTGCTTCATCATTAGGCGTTTCAATGCCGAGGAATACCATGTTGAACCCTGCTTCACTCATTGCGTCAAGCATCTCAGGGATCTCAACGAGGTTTACGCTGGCTTCAGTGAAGAGTGAGAAGGGGAATTGTCGTTCTTCCTGCCACTGTTGCACAGCGGGGAGCAAACGCATCGCATCGCGCTTGTTACCGATAAAATTGTCATCAACAACAAACATCGCACCATCCCAACCGAGTTTATAGAGCATCTCAAACTCAGTAAGCATCTGTTCATTGCTTTTAGTGCGTGGCACGCGTCCGAATAACTTCGTAATGTCGCAAAACTCGCAATTGAAAGGACATCCACGCGAAAACTGGAGTGCCATTGACCCGTAAGCATTGATGTCGATAAGGTCGTAGCGAGGCGGAGGTGTTATCGTGATATCCGGTTTCCGCTTCTCACGATAGATTTCCTGCGCAGAGCCACTTTCAAAATCGGTTAAGAAATCTTCAAATATTTCCTCAACTTCACCGAAGAGAAAATGGTCAATCTCAGCATCGGTTTCCTCTTTGATATTATCATAGTAGGAAGTCGGATGCGGTCCACCCGCAATGATAGGGACTCCTGCTCGATTACAACGTTCGGCAACTTCATAAAGAGAGTCTTTTTGAACAATCATTGTCGATGTCAGCACTACATCCGCCCACTCAAGATGCGCGTCCGTCAACGGTTCAATGTTTATATCAACGACTTTAAGGTTATAATTCTTGGGGAACATACCAGCAATCGTCAATAATCCAAGCGGAGGCATCGATGATTTTTTGCCAAGAAATTCTAAAGCGTACTTAAAACCCCAATAGGATGGTGGGAATTTAGGATAAACAAATAAGGCATTTGGCATAATATATATCTCCTTGTGGGCGTAACTTCCATGCCCATATTGTCAATTTTTTTGAATAATTTATAAATTTAGTGACTCCTACCAATTATGATACCATAAATCCAGAATTTTATCAAGTTTTTTCTTTTTCACCGAGGTGTCGGGTTTAACTGAAGTCTGATTCCTCAGATTGTCGTAAGTAGGAAACAATCTGTAGAAGCACTGATTTGCTTGCAGCGCAACGTGCATGTTAAAATTACTTACGATGGCACAGATGCTTATCTAATGGAGAGAATAGATGTATAGACCCCAATTTCCACAGTTCATACTTGTTTTCAGCGGTTTACTCTTTTGTTTAACGAGTCATCCGCAAATACCGTTGTATGGATCAGAGGATCTGGGGCAGAGCGTCCCTTCAGAAAACGCAGTAACACCAGACAACGAGACAGAGGAGATAATATACTCACACTATCGTATTCGCCAACTCCGTTTTAATGGAAATTCACATTTGAATGAGAAAAAACTGATAGCTTTATTCGGATGGCAGGAAGAAAAACCTTATTCTCGTGAAGAAATTATAGAAGGATTTGAACGCATCGTAGCAGGTTATCGGAACGAAGGCTTTATATTTGCAGAAACATCTCCCAATATCACAATGATTTCTGAAGAGGCGCGAGTCAACAATGAAACGTCCGTGTCTATTACGGTAGAAATTGTTGAAGGCAAACCGCTCCGCACTGGAACGTTAACAGTATCGGGAAATCAACACTTTTCGGAATCCGAAATTCGAGATCGACTCGGCATAAAACAGGGAAGACTAATTACGCAGTCGGTGTTGGAACAAGGAATTGAGCGCATCCAAGCCTTGTACAGCGAACACGGGTATCCGAAAATCGAGATTAAGCCTAAGAATATTCAACTTTTGCCAGAAACAAGCACCATCAATTTCGAGTTGAACATTCGGGAAGGGGCACAGGTCCGGATCGGTGAAGTCAAGGTAAGCGGACTGAAAAAAACGAAAACGAAGGTAGTCCTTCGGGAAATCCACGTGAAACCGAACGATAACTTCAAGCAGCGCGACATCGACACAAGCTATCGCCGCTTGCGAAATTTGGGATATTTCTATCAAGTTAATCCAAATGTGTTGGAAGCGGGTGAAACAGAAGATAGGATCAATTTCCACGCACGAGTAACTGAAGCACGAACTGGACAACTGAGCGGGGTTATCGG
>JAPOOP010000500.1 GCA_026713385.1 Candidatus Poribacteria bacterium
ATTGCCCTTTCCTTCGTCAAAAAGCCACATTCCTGTAATATTCTCGGGATCAATCTTCGCGAAACTGGGTAGTGCTACCAGTAAAAAGACTACCATAAAACTCGCGAGCGATATTCGCACATTTTTAGCCAAAAACATTAACGTTCCTCCTTAAAATCGCCGTCAGTCCACAATAACAGATGAGCAATTTCTATGCCATCCCATTCCCCACCTCAAGGGTGAAATTTCGCACGAAATGGGGCAATTCTCGCTTCAGCGTGCACAAAAAGGGGCAATTGCGAGTGGCTGAAATATCAAACACACGCTCTAATCCCTATAGTATAGCATTCATAGTGCGGTTATGTCAAATCAAACGGGTAGGCTTACATAACCAGCATATAGACTGAGTTGAACGCAATATTAAAAATCACATATGTTTGTCAAAAAACCTCCTAATTCCCAAGATGATTGTGTACAGAAAAGTTGTAACATTAATGGCTCTATGCTGTAATTGTCTTCAAAACCTCGTTGATCCATAAATGCCGTTGATTGACAAAGGCATGACCTTTCGGTAAAATAGTCTATGCTTTACCATGCTACTAAGACCTTAAGGGGGCAGACGGACGAAAAACGCGAATCATTTCTTTTACTCCACTATTAAACTCTGCGCATACTTTCTGCTAATCCTAATTTTGCTGCTGAATGGATCGGTTAACGCAGCGTTCGAGAACATTGAACTCATGGCGGGTCCCGCAGGGATGGGTAGCGCGTACTCGGCGGCAACACAGGATACCAGCGCACTGATATGGAATCCGGCAGGTTTGGCACGACTCCCTACCCCGGAAATCGGCATCAGTTACCTGGATCTGCACGGGGTCTTAGGTTACAGTTTCGTCGGAGTGGCACACCCAATTCGGAAGGGGCAAACTGTCGGCGCAGCAATCCTGAACTCAAGCGATATAGAAGGTATCTCTCAAGAACGGATTGTAATGTTGTCTGCCGCAACCCATGTATGGAAGAGATTGTGCATCGGCATTAACGCCAAATATTTTAGCACTTCGGTCAATCTGGAACAGATGCCTTTAGGGCGAGGGGCTGGATGGGGCACCGATCTCGGCATCCAGTACGCTCCCATAACAGATTGGATTAGAATCGGCATAGTATTCCCGAATCTGTTCTCCAACCTGTCTTATCATCGACTTGAAAAGACGACTTCCAAGAGTATCTATAACGAATCGCTTCTACGTGAATGGCGTGTCGGTGCTGCGGTAAAAATCAACTTGAGTTCAGATACACCCGATAGAAAATCGGATGTTCTGTTAGCGGCTTTTGAGATAGCCAACGGTGTCCCGCTCATTGGATGTGAGTATCGGAGTGATGTGCGGTACGGTGAATTCGCTTTGCGGTTAGGATGGCGCTTCAGCGATGGACTTACCGCTGGGTTCGGCTATCAGCGTGGTAATATCGGCTTAGACTATGCCTTCGTGAACGAGAGATACGGTTCGCAGACTTCGCTGTTTTCAGTCCGGCTTTTCTATTAATTTCAAATAATTAGCAACTTAGTATCGTTCCACTTCGTTCAACGATGGTTTCTGGTTAATTTTTCGCATATAGTAGTTTTGGGATTAGTTAAATTGGGCATAACATTTTATTTTGTTGTTTTTACTCAACGATACCAATTGTTCCATTAGGTTCGGTTCTATCTGTAAAATTATGTACTGCCTACGGTTTTTTAGACCACTCCCTAATATAAGATTGTGATATAATACAATCTCATTGAAAGGAGTATCCAATGGCGAAACGAAGAACCTTCACCCCTGAGTTTAAGGCCGAACTGGTTTTTGAAGTCATCAGTGGTGCGAGTTCCCAAGCAGAAGTGTGTCGGCGTCATAATCTCACCGAAACTCAACTCTCACAGTGGAAGCGACAGATGCTTGAAAATGCGCCCTCGCTGTTTGAATCTGCGGATAAGCAGTCGAGCGAGGTCTCCGAGAAGCGTATCGCCCACCTTGAGCAGCTCGTTGGGAGGATGGCGGTGGCGTTAGACATCCAAAAAAAACTATTGACATGGCTGGACTAACGTTATCTAAAAAGCGATGCTTCATTTCGGCATTGCAGCAGGAGCATTCCGTGCGAGATATTTGTGAAACCCTCGGTGTCAACCGAAGCAGTTTCTATTATCACCC
>JAPOOP010000638.1 GCA_026713385.1 Candidatus Poribacteria bacterium
AGATTGTAAGCACAAATTTGCTATCAAATTTCCGATTGTGTCCCTTGTGTATTAGGTCTACAAACGGTGTGTTTTCGGGTAGAGTTTGTAGGTTTCTAATATCGCGACATGAAGCGTACCAACCAAATCCCTTTTATAGAATCAAGAACACTCAAATCGTAACAGGATAAAGAATGGACAACGTCTTTGAAGTCCTAAATGAGCGGGGTTTTATCAAGCAGACTACGAATGCTGAACAGATCGCTCGCCTATTAGGTGAAGAACAGATCACCTACTACGTCGGTTTTGATCCGACAGCATCAAGTCTGCATGTCGGAAGTCTTGTTCCCATAATGGCGATGGCACACCTGCAACGCGCCGGGCATAAGCCAATTGCAATTATTGGAGGCGGTACGACAATGATTGGCGACCCAACAGACAAGACTGAAATGCGTCCAATGCTGTCGCTGGAACAAATTTCAACGAACGGCAAAGGCATCCTTGCGCAGTTGCAACGTTACTTAAATCTTAGTGATGACGGAATCTCAAATAACGAGAAATCCCAGATTGCATCAAAAGCAGGAAGGTTTCTTAACAACGCCGACTGGCTGCTGTCTGTAAATTACATCGAATTTCTACGCGACATCGGTAAACACTTTCGGGTGAATGAGATGATTCAGGCGAAAGGCTACCAACAACGTCTTGACCGTGAACTCGGACTTTCATTCCTTGAATTTAACTATCAACTCCTCCAAGCATACGATTATTTATGTCTTTTTCAGGAGTATGGGTGCCGTCTCCAACTCGGTGGCGACGACCAATGGGGTAACATCCTTGCTGGCGTCGATCTCGTCCGTCGCGTCGAAGGCGAACGTGTTCATGCAGTTACTTTCCCACTACTCACTACAGCAAGCGGCGCGAAGATGGGAAAAACCGCAGGCGGTGCAGTGTGGCTTGATGCTGAACGGACATCACCGTATGAATTCTATCAATACTGGATTAACGTGGACGACCGCGATGTCTCCCGGTTTTTAGCGTATTTCACCTTCCTTCCAATGGGTGAGATTCAACGACTCGGTAATTTGCAAGACGAAGCCATTCGGGAGGCAAAGGAGATTCTCGCGTACGAAGCCACAAAACTTGCCCACGGAAAGACAGAGGCAGATAAAGCACAAGCAGCATCACATGCTGCATTTGGTGGTGGGAACCTTGATGAAGCCGCGATGCCGACTTCGGCTATCGCCTCAGAACGACTTGACAGCGGGATTCCAATTATGGAATTGTTTCATGAAGTCGGATTGGCAAATTCGCGAAGCGAAGCACGGCGGCTCGTTCAACAGGGTGGTGCTTATATTAATGAAAAACAGTACCGTGCGATAGATATGGTCGTTGGGGCCGACTTACTTGAGGAGAACGCTTTGCTTCTCCGCGCCGGTAAGAAACGCTACCACCGAATTATTATAAAAAAAGATTAATTATAACTATAGGAATATTTATAGACGCGCTTTCAAGCGCATATTATTATAAAATGGTTATCGGTATCTTTTTCTGGGTCCGATAACTAACAGGAGGTCAATATGGATGAGGGCGATCGGACAGGACTCACTTTCAGACCCTATTTTACCAAGTCCGGCGTTCATCCCTACGATTTGTTGGAGTGGGAACGCCGTGACGCGGTCATCTACAATGAAAAGGGTGATGTCATCTTTAAACAGGAGCAGGTCGAAGTACCAGCAGACTGGACGCAGCTCGCGACAGACATTGCATCATCGAAATATTTCCGAAAAGCTGG
>JAPOOP010000333.1 GCA_026713385.1 Candidatus Poribacteria bacterium
ACGGGGGATTCAATGCGGATAGCGTCCTTGATGCAGACCTCTTCGCACAACTTGCAACCGACACAATCTTTCGGTTTAACCAGTTCGCAGATGCCGAAGAAGCTTTCGGCGTGTTCGCCGGTCTCTGGGTCCTTGAGTTCAAGACAATCCCATGGGCAAATATGGACGCAGAAGTCGCATCCCGAGCAGAGTTCTTCGTAGATAACGGCAACAGGTCGGTGTGTGGGTCGACGAATGAATTTGCACACCTCTCCGAACTGGTCACGGATTGCCTCGACAGGACAGACCATCCCGCACGCGCTGCAATCAATGCAAATATTCGGATCAATGATGTGTAGCATGTTCCTATCGCCGGTTATTGCATCAACCGGACAGTTCGTCAAACACGCCATACATCCGATACATTCGTCGGTGATATAATATGCCATGAATCTTTTTCCTGTTTTTGGCTTGCAAGCCAAAACTTGCTATCCTAAAATTGGGGCAGAATCTTTAATTAATACGCTCAATACATATATTTTAACATATTCTTTATAGATTGTCAAGCGTCTTTTTATATCAAACAGCGGCATTGAGTTCTGCTGTAGGAGGGAATTCCGATTCCCGATTCCTTCTTGCTGACGACTGGTAGCCGACGGCTGGCAACTATCCCATTGATATTTTTCACGATTATCCGCTATAATAGCGGCATAGAAATGTTAGGGTTTGCTTTTAAGCCCATACTACAAAAGGAAACGGGAGATCTAATGGACTTAGGACTAAAGAACAAAGTGGTGGTTGTAACGGGTGCGAGCCGCGGCATTGGACGTGCTATTGCACACGGTTTCGCTGAAGAAGGCGCACGGTTGAGCATCTGTGGCAGAACCCAAGATACACTCCAAGACGTTAAGAATGAACTCACGGTAAAAGGCGCGGAGGTCTTTGCGAAACTCACAGATGTTACAGATGGCGAACAGGTCGACGCGTTCATAGCAGGAACAGTGGAAACTTATGGCGGGATTGATGTTGTTGTGAACAACGTCGGTGGCAGTCGGTGGACCCCTCTGGAAGAGATTTCAGATACCGAGTGGCACGAA
This sequence comes from Candidatus Poribacteria bacterium, assembly GCA_026713385.1. GTDB lineage: Bacteria > Poribacteria > WGA-4E > WGA-4E > WGA-3G > WGA-3G. The sequence continues at coordinate 1,077 of JAPOOP010000333.1, forward strand.
ATCCTCGACCTGAATCTTGTTTCTGGGGCACGGGTAAACCGACGCGCAATCCCTGAAATGAAAAAGCAAGGGAGCGGTGTAATTCTGATGATAACCTCTATCTATGGTAGAGAAGGCGGTGGACACATCACCTATAACGCTGCAAAAGCCGCCGAGATCAGTATGACAAAGTCGTTGGCAAAAGAACTCGCACCAGACAATATCCGCGTAAATAGTGTTGCACCGGGTTCCATTCTCTTTCCGGGGGGTGGCTGGGCTCGCCGCATAGCCGCGGATCCGGAAGCGATGGAAGCTTTTGTGAAAAGCGATATGCCGCTTGGTAGGTTCGGGAAGCCCGAAGAAATTTCGAATGTGGTAGTCTTTCTCGCATCAGAACGCGCCAGTCTTGTAACGGGTGCTTGCGTGAACGTTGATGGGTGTCAGTCGCATTCAAACATTTAACATGGTCGGGATATAACAAATGTGGGCAGGTCTACGTGTTGTTTTTAGCAAAACGACGCGTCAGGCTTGCCCGATAGCGTTTAAAAAGCGGACTATTATTTTCTAAAATCCAAGTTGTTGTCCCTTTGACGCTGACACCACAATTCTCGAGACGCTCTAACGATTATGTAAAATTCCTTTGTTTAAAAGGGGAAGAGATGCTAAAATAATATAGATAAGTAACGAGGAGAGTGTACATGAACGCGAGATTGTGGGTTCCAGAATACGACACACCAGAATTGTGGTACAAAGAAATCTCACGCCGCTGTTTTGTTAAAAGCGGTATCAGCAGTTTTCTGGGACTTGTCGCGATGCAGCACTTCAGTTCAAAGAGCCTTGCGCAGTTTGAGGATGTTGTGCACCACGCCAAGCATTGTATCGTGCTGTTTATGAGCGGTGGCGCGAGTCAATTAGACACTTTTGATCCCAAACCCGGCACCAAAAATGGCGGTCCTTTTGCGGCAATCCGAACAAGCGTTAACGACATAGAGGTTTCCGAGCATCTCCCATATGTCGCTGAGCAGATGCACCATCTCTCTATCATCCGATCGATGGTTTCACGTGAAGGTAATCATGAACGCGCCCGCTATTTACTGCATACCGGTTATGCACCCGGCGGTGCAGTTAGACATCCAACCCTCGGCTCACTCACCTCTTACTATCTTGAGGATAGTCACTCTGATCTTCCAAGTTGTGTTAATATTAATTCGCCGACATACGCAGGTGGTTTCCTTGGCGCAACGCACGATCCGTTCGTTGTCAAAGATCCAATGAACCCCGTAGATGACCTTTCGTATCCTTCGCAGATGGATACGCACCGTTTTCGCGAACGCCTGAAAATGCTTAAAGAGATTGAGGCAGATTTTATTGCTGAACGGACTGGACGCAGTACAGAAGCGCATGAAGCGATTTACAAAAAAGCCGATCAGCTCATCAACTCCCCGAAAGTAGATGCGTTTCAACTCAATGAGGAACCGATGGCTATCCGCGAGGCATACGGTATGAATAAGTTCGGTCAAGGCTGTTTGATGGCGCGTCGGCTTGTAGAGGCTGGAGTCAAATTTGTTGAGGTTTCGCTGGACGGATGGGATACACATGAAAATAACTTTGAGCGGACGAAAGAACTCCTTGCTATGGTAGATCCGGCATTCGCAATGCTTGTGAAGGACTTGGTTGAACGGGATCTTCTTGAAAAGACTATTGTGCTATGGCTCGGTGAATTCGGTCGCACGCCGAAGATTAACAATAACGATGGACGTGACCATCATACCACTGGTTGGTCTGCTGTCGTCGCGGGAGGCGGTACTCGCGGTGGGCAGGTAGTCGGTAGCACGAATGAAGGTGGGACTGAAGTTGTCAGTGGTGCCGTCAGAGTTCCAGACCTATTTGCGTCACTCTGCTTTGCGCTTGGAATCGATGCTGACGAAGAAAACGACTCCCGTTCCGGGCGACCAATCCGGGTCGTCAACGATGGTACGGTGATAGAGGAGTTATTCAGAGCGTTATAACTTAATAGTTGTTAGTTGCCAGTGGGCGGTGTGCCTCGCAGTAAGCGTTAAGTCGGCAGAATATTAGAGGCGAAACCCAAGCCCGTAATGTAATGGAGGGCGACTCGAGAGAAAAGCACGTCCAAGTCTGAGTTCACGTCTTTTAGCCGCAAGGAATAATTAAAAGATGAGAGTTATTGCTGGCACATTCAGAGGTAGACGTTTGGCGGCTCCGAAAGGGAATCGGCTTGTCCGCCCTACTGCTGATCGGGTTAAAGAATCGATTTTTAGTATTCTACGGGAACAGATAGTAGATGTAAATTTCCTGGACCTATGTGCCGGTACTGGGAGTATGGGAATTGAAGCGTTAAGCCGTGGGGCGAAACATGTCACGTTTTTGGAACGCGACCCGCGGTGTATCGAGATTATAGAACGAAACCTCCACACGTGTGGTCTGCTTACTGAATCCCAAGCGCGGTATCATCTGCTCCGTCGCGATGTTGTAAAAGGGATTGCGTACCTCTGTAAGCGATCCACTATGTTTGAAATTATCTATTTCGATCCCCCGTATGGTGTTGATTTAATGAGGGGATCGCAGCTGTATACGACCTGTTTACCATTGCTTGCCGAAAGTTCGCTGCTCTGTATCGGCGGCATTCTGTTTGTTGAACACGCCAAACGGGTTGTTCTGCCGGATACAGTTGGGTGTATGAAGCGGAGTCGGCAGGTGCGGTACGGGGAGACGGTTGTATCGTTTTATCAAAAAAAGTTTTAAGTATTACTATAGTTTGGACAATTATAGTTTATGAAACTGTTCACAAAAGGTTTCTCTTAAGATAGTCTCAAACCCCGTAGCTCGTAATGAAATTATGCCTTAAATGGCATAATTTTGCTTCGCAGCGAGAATGCTTTACATTTGGAGAACGGGTTTAAGGAAGACACGCAGAAGTCCAAGGGGTCGTCTTTCCTCCGCAAGGTAAATTAAAAATATGAAAATTTTGAATCTTCAATCCGGAACGCCCTTTCAAATGGGCAAAGGTAAAAATTGGCGTGTCGTGCATCCCGATATGGGCTCCAAGCAATTGACCTTAAATCATGGGGTCCACGCCCCCGGCCAAGAGTTTACGCAGCATTATCACGATGCGTCGGAAGACGCGATTGTCGTTTTAGAAGGTGGTGGAGCTATCCGCCAAGGAGAGGTCTATACCCCAATTGCCGCGGGCGATGTCATCTTTGTACCCGCAGGCGAGGTTCATGGAACGGTTAATACGACGCCGAACATGGCGCGTTTAATTAGTTTCCAGGCACCACCGGATATGGCACTCTACCGAGGTGAGCGAGATACCCCAAATACAGCCCCTACGCCTCAAGATGGACATCGAAGTAACGTTCAGGTAATCAATATGGCGCGCAGTGGTCCTGTTTTTGGAAAATCCACTGAATGGCGAAGTGTGGTCTCTCCGCAAAAAGGCTCTGTACATCTCTCCTTGGATTACATCTATCTCAATAAAGGGGAAAACTTTGCACATGAACCGATAGGCAGTGAATCAATTTATGTGCTGAGGGATGGATGCGCTGAAGTGACAACTGATGCTGGAGAAACGTGCGCTTTGAAACGGTATGATGTCCTCTTCCTCGCCCCTGGAGACACCTTTTCTTTTTCTCAAGCGGGGGATGAACCTGTGGCGATCATATCTTGTTGGGCAGTTGCCGCTTCCGGGAGTTAATGGCTTTCAGAGGAATAGCCATCGGTTGTCAGTTCTCAGCTTTCAGTAAAGACGCAAGCGTTTCAGTAGCGTTTCTTTCTTTGCCGACTGCTGAAAGGATTTTCGCAGAAAATCCGACCTGACGGCTGATAGTCGTGCCGCTGACAGCCAGTATAAAAAAGGAAATTAATGGATGAGATCAGATGTGATAGCAGTTTCACGGCAAGGTAACCTCGCTGTGATAAACCACACGCAATTTGAGATTAAGTTTAACCTTTCAAAAGGGACATGGAATTATATTGATGAGAATGGCGACATAATTATCCGGGATGGGTGCGCGCAGATAACCCTTGACGATGGAAGTGTTGTCAAAACTGAGGACGCTGGCACTCGCGAATTTATTACTGAACCTCCGAAGACTGATGCTTGCGGCAGTTATCACCAAATTCGCTTCTCACACGAGGCGACAGGTAAGGGGGTTCGGATAAATACCTACCTCAAGTGCTATGCTGCACACCCCGCTATACACCTTAAGGTTGGTGTTGAAAACCTAAAATCGGAACCGCTTCGACTCAAGAGTGTAACGGTACTTGGGGTTTCAGCGAACCGGGGTGCTGTTTTGCTTGGGGGACATCCATCGGATTATCACCTCTTTATTAACATGCCACCCGTTTCTCCCGGTGTCAGTAAAAGGCTTTACGAAGGATTTTTACTCAGTGAGACCGACGCTATGCATCCGAGCAATGATGGTGTGATTTGCGATACAAAAGGCGGGAAAGCACTCGTCTTCGGTTTCCTGACGACTGAGAAGTGGTGGCCCCGAATTCAAGTTGGCTGTGAAAAAAATAATGGGCGAGGCTCGCAAGGACGTAGTAAGAAGTCATCTACGGCGAGTGTTAATCTGTGGGCACTTTATCATGAGTGTAGACAGCAGTGCAATTCCGGTAAGGAAATTACCTCCGAAACGGCTTACATCAACTTTGCAGGTAAGGCATCTGCTGCTTATGAACATTATACGTCGCTGATAGCAGCACGGAATATCGCACACGAGAGTCCTCTTATTGAGGCTCAGCCTACCCTCGAAGACAACACGCCGGCTGCTGTGTGGACGCTTTCTGACGCAGATGGATCACTTGATGCAAATGCTATCTTAACCCAAACAGACGCGCTCGCCGAGCATCCGATGTTTCAGCCGAACTGTCCAGGCGGTATTGATTATATTCAATTGAATGCAGTCTCGGAATCAGAATTGGATGTTTTTACGCAAGGGGCAAAGGTTTCGGTATCGCAAAACCGTGAGGAAATAAAAGCGATTACCAGTCGGATCCAAGCCAAAGGTTTCAAAGCCGGTATCCGGTTCAATCCGTTCTGTGCAGCACTTGATTCGGCACTTGTCCGGAACCATCCAGAGTATTGTATACAAGAGAAAACTGCGTCCCGTGGCGGAAAAAGATATTCACGTAATCGTTCAGCGCGTAACGGCTACAAACCTGCATCCGTTCATCTGCCAGAGAATGGGAAAGAGGTCGCACTCTTGGATGTTTCGCATCCAGAAGTGCAGTCCCGTATTCGTGAACAGATTCAACATATGGTGGGCGAATGTGGATATTCACTCATCAACGCCGACTTTACAGCGTATACGTTGGGGCTTACGAATGCTTCACACAACTTGCACTGGCATGATAGCAGTCTAACCTCAGTCGAACTTTATCGTCTCGCTGGAAAATTGCTCAGGGAGGCAATCGATGAAGCACGGTCAGAAAATGTAATTCTAAAGGATGATGTTCTACTTGCAGGATACAATACTGTTCCGGGTCCGTGCGTCGGTAGTATTGATGTTAATGCCCCACTCCTCAGTCCTTCTCTTTCTGCTGTGGGCGCGGCTTCCAACCGTGCCAATGACTCGTGGCATCATCAGCGTGGCACAAAGCATCGCCTGAGCAGATATGCAGCGTATATGAGGGAGCATAACGTTCTCTGGGGACACGTCTTTGGTGAGATTGCTGTTGATGAACCGCGTCCGATCAACGAGGCAATCGTGGAAATGACAGCGGCTGCATTGAGTGGTGGGACAGTCTTGTGTGCAGACGAATTTACAACACTGACTTCGTCGCGTGCGGGTTCCTTGGCAAAAATCTTTCCGCTCATAGGCAAGGCTGCTACACCTGTAGACCTTTACAATGAACCTTTTCCCAAAATATGGTGTCTGCCGATGTCAACACCTCGCGAATCCTGGCATCTCGCCGCAGTTTTCAACTGGGACGACACCGAGGCTGATGCCTATTTTGAACTGGAGACACTTGGGTTACCCGAATCTAAAGAATTCCTCGTTCACGACTTCTGGATGCGCCAATATCTTGGAAAGGTTTCACACAGTGTAACTTTGTTGAATATTCCACCCCGTTCTGCTAAACTGCTCTGCTTCCGTGAAGAACAGGACGTACCTCAATTCCTCGCCACGGATATGCACTATACACAAGGGGGCGTTGAAATTCTATCTGCTGGTTGGGATGCGCACAGCCAAAGTTACATGATTGTTTGCAAACCGCTTAGACAGGCTGAAGGAACCTGTTTTATTCATGTACCGGATGATTACCTACCGATAAGCGTGGCAACCTATGGAAGTGATTACCAATATGATTGGGACAAACCGATTTGTAAACTAACATTTACCGGGGCACAACCGGATAAGTTAGTGCAAGCCAGTGTGCATTTCACGAAAACTTCCGGAGGCAACCTGTAGTTTTCTGAATTTCGCTGGCGAGGTTTGTAACCTTGCCTCTTTTAGAGAAATTGGTGTGAAATGATGAGTAACGTTCAGACACAGATGCAAGCTCTCAAAGCACGGGCAAGTGTTTGTACGGCTTGTGATTTAGTGAAAACTCGTGCGAATGTTGTTTTCGGTAGCGGTGATGTCACCGCAAAGTTAGCGATTGTTGCGGAGGGACCCTCTGCTGCTGATAATCGGACAACACTTCCGTTTTCAGGTCCTGCTGGGGATATGCTTGATGATGTTTTGGCAGCAAATGGGTTAACGCGTAGCGATATTTGGCTCACAAACATCATTAAGTGTCGTGCGGCAAGTCCGAAAGGGGGTGTGTTGAAGAACCGTCCACCGAAGGCATCAGAGATTAAGGCGTGTTCCAAATGGCTCGACGGTGAG
>JAPOOP010000290.1 GCA_026713385.1 Candidatus Poribacteria bacterium
GTTAGATGGCACACAGGACCCGTATTACGGCGGCACTGCTGGCAAACTGAAAGGACATAAATTTAGCCTCTATGAAGGCGGCATCCGTTCACCCGGAATCATGAACTGGCCCCAGCAAATCCCAGCAGGACAGGTAATCAATGAAGTCGGCGCAGCAATGGATGTGTTCCCAACCTTCCTCGCAGCCGCAGGTGGAACCCCTTCCGAGTACGAACTTGATGGACTCGATGTCCTTCCTATGGGGACAAACGGCGAACCCACACCACACCGCGAAATCTATTGGGAGATGGGTAAGCAGACAGCTGTACGCCGTGGTAATTGGAAATTAGTACGCAACGGTCAATTGGTAGAGGGCGCGCCTCCAGAAGATGATGTGCATCTCGCAAACCTCGGCACCGACATGGGTGAAACACAGAACCTGAAAGATGAACACCCAGAACTCACGACCGAATTGACGGAAGCCACCCAAACGTGGCGCGAAGGCATTGAAACGCATTGGGAAACTAAATGGGTTAATCCTAACGGGACAACCGGTTATGTCAAGGAATAGTAAAATGCTAACCGACATCCAAGATGCCTATGGGCACCTCCTTTCAGATTATCACAACGGTCAAGAAAATGTCGAAGTTGTGGAGAGAGAAGATGGATTCATTGATGTAAGCCGTCTGGGACCTTTCAACTATTTCGCTGAATATGAGAACTGGGCTGAACATCAAAGACTCGCAATAGCGCACGCTACAGGAAGAGTTTTAGACATCGGTTGTGGCGCAGGACGGCATTCTATCTATCTTCAGGAACAAGGACTTGATGTCTTAGGAACGGACAATTCACCATTAGCCATCCAGACCTGTCAAAGCCGTGGACTCAAAAATGCTCTTGTCACGCCCGTCACCCAGTTGAATTCCAAAGTTGGTACCTTTGACACGATTCTCATGATGGGACACAATTTTGGACTCGTCGGAAGTTATAAAAGAGCAAAATGGCTCTTGAGACGCTTCGCCGCGATGACAACAGATACCGCAAAAATTATAGCTGAGACGCTCGATCCTTACGAAACGACAAATCCAATTCACCTTGCCTATCATCAATCGAATCAAGATAGAGGACGGATGAGCGGTCAGTTGAAACTACGAATCCGATATAAACAATACACGACACCCTGGTTCGATTACCTATTTGTTTCAAAGATGGAGATAGAGGACATCCTTGACGGAACAGCATGGCGGGCTGAACGCTATATCAACGCAGCCGATACACCGACTTATGTCGCAATTCTTTCTAAACGTGTGCATTCTTGATTTTTATAGTGTCGGTAGGCGCGTCGCTGGTGAGGCAAGAAATCTCGCCCGTCAAAATTATTTCTATTAGTGAGATTGGAAGCCTCGCCGAAAGACGAGTTATGTCATGATACTTTTTAAATTTGCCTTTATTACGGATACACATCTGTACTTAAACGCGCCAAGAAATTTCGCAAGTGGACTCCAGCAACAAACAAAGAGTCTACAACTTTACGAAAAGCTGGTTGAACAACTGAACGCGTTTGAACCTGCCTTTGTGATCCATGGTGGAGATGTTGTGTGTGGTGGTCAAAGTTTCGGCATGTCCGCAGAGGAATTTGAAGTCACACTTGATGGTGCCCAACAACTCGGGCAACGCATAAATGCCCCGTGCTATTACATTCCCGGCAACCACGATTTGCATCCGGAAACCGGCTCCAAAGCCGATTACTTGGAACGCTTTAGCACCAACGGCATGGGATCCGTCAGTTTTGTGCACGAAAATATTCGATTTATCCTCCTCGACTCGCAGGAGGTCCCCGAAGACCTTACACACGGGTATATCAGCACCAACCAACTGGCGTGGGCAGAGCGCGAATTGAAAAGAGCGCGCGATTACAACCAAGAGGTATTCATCTTTTCACATCAACTCCCGTTTCCAAACGTCGAGTTCCAAGGGGTCGGTTCAAGAGTTGCTAACTCCGCAGAGGTCCTTGAAATTACCGCCCCCTTTGACAGACAAATTTTGGCATTTTTCTGTGGACATCTGCATCTCAATCGCGTCTTCAGGGAACAAGGTATGCTGTGTATTGTTTCCTCTGGCATTATCTGTTATCCGATGATGTGGCGACAAGTCCTCGTATATCCCGATAGAGTTGACGTAAAGACCGTGCCGGTGGACTTACCGGATGTCCTCGCTGAATCAGAAGCAGTCAATCCAGATAACAATCCTTATCTATTGGGCAGAGATCGGGATCTAAACTTTAGCATCCCCCGACTTTTTAGCGATGACTCCTGACTTGCCCTTCTGTTATCAAGAGAACCGTATCCACTTATCAACAAACCTTTGATAACCCAGAGTGGGTCGGAACTAACTGAAAACCACCGTGAAACGTAGTGGAGCGGTGAGCAGATTTAATAGTGTAAAAGAATGATTGAAGTTCAAAACATCACCAAAAATTATGGTCCCTTCCAAGCACTCAAGGACATCTCCTTCCAAGTAGACAAGGGACAAATTGTCGGCTTCCTCGGTCCAAATGGCGCAGGAAAGACAACGACAATGCGAATCCTCACCTGCTTTATGCCAGCGAGTAGCGGACGCGTTACCGTCGCAGGATACGATGTCTTCAAAGAATCGCGAGAGGTTCGGAGACGCATCGGTTACCTCCCCGAAAACGTGCCACTCTATCCAGAAATGACGGTGACGAAGTATTTGGCGTACATGGCAAAGATCCGTAGTGTGCCGCGTAATAGCATCAGGGGACAACTGGATAACGCCATTGAGGCATGTGGTCTCACCGAACGCCGACATCAGATCATCGGACAACTCTCTCGCGGTTTCCGACAACGCGTCGGCTTAGCACAAGCCCTCATTCACGAGCCTGACGTTTTAATTCTCGATGAACCCACCTCCGGATTAGATCCACGGCAGATTGTCGAAATTCGAGAACTCATCAAAGCACTCGGCAAGGAACGGACCATCCTGTTCAGCACCCATATCTTACCCGAAGCCAGTCTCACATGCGAACGGTTGATTATCATCAGCCGCGGTAAAATTACAGGTGATGTCCTGTTGAAAGAGGGGCGCGCTGTCCCCAGACAGAGCGATGAATCTACCAGTAATACCGAGGATTTGCAAATTGCCTCCTCCATTCTTGCACTTGAGGTAGCAGGTGCTCCAGCAGACGATATATCAGCCGCACTCCAAGATATACCAAACGTGATTCAAGTCGAGCAGATCGACACCGATACGGATGATACAGCAACGTTTCACCTTCACTATACGCTGGCGACTGATGTTCGTTCGGAAGTGGCAGCAACCATCGTCAAACGTGGGTGGCAACTGCTTGAAATGCACACGACTGAAATGTCACTCGAAGAACTGTTCCTGTCCTTGACGGTATAGGGCATGCTATCTGCTCGACACCGGCTCATCTCGTCTGTTGGAAACGTCAATCATGCGTCTCATAACCATCTGGATTATAGGCAACATCGGCCTACTTCTCTTCGGGTGCGGTGAGGAACGTATTCTTGTCAAGTTTTTAGAGACATTGACGGGCGAACCGCCGCCCGCACATTTGCTAA
>JAPOOP010000281.1 GCA_026713385.1 Candidatus Poribacteria bacterium
CGATGTGGGGAAGCAACGGGATTAGCGCGAATTTCGCTACAGGCGATTTTGACGGCGATGGACGGACAGAGATTTTAGCTGGGGACAACGATGGAAAAGTGTTCGTACACGAAGCGACTGGAAACAACCGATACAGACCAACATGGATACATACGCTTCCTGAAGGCACTCCACAACTCTTTGCTGCTGGGGACATGGACGGCGATGGAAACGCCGAATTTGCCATCTGCACTAAAACAGGAACCTATGTGGGAACTGTAGATCTCGACATTCGGTATTATCATTGGCTTTTAACTATATTCAAATCAGATGGTGATGATAGTTATCGCCCTGTGTGGACGCAACGCATTCGGGACATGCGGGATGGTGGAAATGGGATGACTATTGCGGACGCAAATAACGATGGGCGAAATGAATTGTGCATCGCCGCTCAGCCAAATTTCTACCTCGTGCAGTATGACGGAATAGACTATCGACCCATCTGGCACCACCCTGCGATAAGCACTTTCAATCCGATTGTGGCTGACCTGAATGGCAATGGAGCAAATGCGCTGCTGTTTAATAGCAATAGTGCCTTGACAGTTTTCGAGACACCTGCATCTGAAACTTCACAATCAAGGGACCCGCTCAGCATACCGTGGGGAATTATGGCAAAATCGATTGATGAAGGTTCAGTTTATCTGACTTGGCAAGAAGCACAGGACGCAGTAACATATACCGTCTATCGCGGAGAACGTGAGAACTTGCTGAAAAAGATTCGTGATGGGATTCGGGAAACGCATTTCACGGATACTGGACTTACCACAGGACAAACGTACTGGTACGCAATGACGTCTCAGAATTCAAACGGCACATTTTCAGAGCAATCCACATCGATATCTGTCGTGCCGACGCGACAACCGCGCTTGCATGCCGCTGTGCCTTCACTGCCGAATCAACTTTTGTTGGAGTTTGATAAGCCGATGGGCATCTCTGCGACACACGCTGGACATTACCGCTTACACAAGTACGGGAACACGGAAAACGGTTCGGAGCGTTACACCCCGCGCTCGGCGATCCTTGACCAAGCACAAAAGCGGGTTGTTCTTACATTCTCCCCAGAAGTCTTCCGCACAGGAAATCGTTACCAGATTGAGGCATTGCAACTTTCGGATATATACGGTGCGGATCTCGCAGAGGATGCCAGAATGTTGACAATAATGCTCCCCGCACCAACGCTTGCAGAGGTAATTGTCTATCCGAACCCGGTGTCAGAGTGTAATCAGGTTACATTCGATAAACTACCGGCAGGAACGTACATTTATATCTATGATGTCGGTGGGAACTATATTGCCTCATTTACTCGGACAGAACATGAAAGGGATAGGAGGGTTTGGGAACTCTCTGGCATCAGCAGCGGGGTCTATATCTACGTCCTTTCGTCTGAACAGGATCGGCGCGTTGGCAAATTCTCTGTCATTCGCTAAATTCTTTTTATCACTGCTTCGCTGTATTGAGCGATACAAAAGCCGGATTGAGTTTGAACACATTTCGGATCGCTTGTATTGCCTTGTTTCGTTCGTTGGCTTTTAGCGCAACCTGTGCGAGATGATAATGAGGCTCGACAGCATCGCTCTGTAGACCGATGGCACGTTCCAAAGTTTTCATCCCCTTGTTCACTTGTCCCCGCTTTGATAAAACCCAACCGAGGGTGTCATGATAAGCAGCGACATCCGGATTCAGCGTTACGGCTGTATAGGCTAACGCTTCAGCAAATCGCAGTCTGGGGGCAGTCTGCAAAACGGAATTTGGGAACAGCGGGTGCGAAACTTGCGGGCTGTTAATACTTACAGGGAAATGATTCGGATAATTATCCGCATAGAGACGTGCGAGATTATTGTATGCCTCACCATATTTTGGGGCGAGATGTATCGCCTTTTCGTAGGCATGTTGCGCCTCCAGCGCACGTCCGAGTTTCATATAAGCTGTACCGAGGATATTGTAGGTTTCATAATCGCGGGTCGTGCCTTCCCCTACCGAAGTAAGCGGATAAACTCCGACAAGTGAAGCTTCGGCGGCAAACACGTCGGGGTTCTCATTCTCTCTTGCCTCTAAGAACAGTTCATACGCTTCAGCTGCAAGGGCGTGCTGACCTTCCTTGAAGTACGCAAATCCGAGTTTCCTATAGAAACTAATCGGAAGGGCACCGAGTCCTCTGCTTAACTCATACGAATTAATGGCTTTTCTATAATATCCTTCCTGAATGTAGAAATCGCCTTCCGCCAATGAGCGTTTTACCAACTCCGGTAGTTCACTGATAGAAAGCCCAAAACGAGAGAGCGGGCTTAACTCTATTTTTGTGTGTTTCTGATACTGCGTGAAACCGATTGTAACAATGACGAGAACAGCCCACAATATCAGATAAACGCGCGTTCGTTGCACCCATTGCTTAGAAAGGTACCTACCGGGGTGTATTAGGGTGAGAAAAAAATTAGTCTTTGTGGATTCAAGGGCAGTCCCTTTCGGATCATACGGCACAGTGGTGGCATTAGGTGCTAACACGGGAAGATTAACCGACGAACCGGCAAGACGGGCAGATCGTGCAATAGATTCTGCTAAATCGTTTATCTCTTGGTCTTCTTTTTCGCGTTGGGCAGACTCTGTATCAGTTGTTGCGGGATCCGTAGGTGTTTTTGCTTGGGTGTTTCCGCTGGTTTCATCTATAGGGGCATTCGGTTCATCGTCAAACGGCACATAATCCCGTGCGCCAGTGATTTCATCTGTGGGTTCCGCTTCCTCCATAACATCGACTGGTTCATCAACGGACTGTGTATCATCCGATGTATCAGTTATCTCTTCTGGATCTGACACAGTTCCTTCCTCTGGATCAATAGGAGGGTTTGTGAGCATTGATTCTACAAACGCCCTCGGATGTTTTTCAGCAGATTCAACTGTTGAGATGTCATCAGTCTCTACGTCTTCTACTTGTTCTATGAACGGATCGTCGGACGTAGGTGCTTGGAAACCTTCCGTGCTGTCAGGGGGAAAATCAGACTCCGATTCTACTATGTCTTCTTCTGGAGTGGTTTGTGAATCTGTAAAATCTGCTGTCGCCGACGGTTCATTTCCATCTATCCGCTCATCACGCAGTTCGGGTTCAGACGCTTCTGGGAATGTAGAAGTGCCTCCATTGACATAACGAGTCTCAATCCGAGCTATGCTTTTCTTCACTTCGATCCGTGTGAGCATAGAACTCGCAGTGCGGAGCGATTCGAGCATAGGAAGAACATCAGGTGTCGCCAACTCACCAACAGCTTCAAGCATTGCCCAAAGCGTTAAATCATTTGACTCCACTTGCAACGCTTCAAGCAGTGGTTGTGCCGCCCGAGTCGCGTCCATTTGCCGAAGTGCCATCGCGGCTTCGCGCCGGACCATCGAATCTGGATCAGCAAGCACCTCAATTAGGGATCCTATTCCCTGTGAGCTACCCTGCGAGACAAGATTCGCAATAGCACTGCAGCGAACAATGCTTGGTTGCGTTGTGTTCGTTAAATTTTGGATGAGTTGTTCAAAAGATAACATAATACCTCAGGCAAATTGAACCCTATTACTATTTTTAAGACATTCTCCCAATTGATAAAACGATTTTTACAGAAAAAGGGTTTCAAACCTGTATTCTGTGAAAATTGAGTCTATTATTCTGTCCTCCAAAAAGACACTATATTTACTAAGCGTAAACCTCCAAACTCCTCGAGTTCACACAAAAGACCGCTTGACATTTTGCAGAAAACTCCGTATCATAAACCGTATATCTTTTTATAGACATCGGAGAAATTTATGAAACACAGATTTTTTGCACGGATTTTCTTATTCACGCTTCTAATATCGCTACTTGCGGGGTTTCCCTCGATATTTGCCGATTCACACCTAAAGCGCGGCGGCACCCTAATATTCGGTCGCGGCGGTGACTCTGTGGGATTGGATCCGGCTCTTGAGGAAGATGGAGAATCTTTCAAAGTCTGCGATAATATCTACGATACGCTCGTCCAATACAAAAATGAAAGCACTGAACTTGAAGCAGGTCTCGCTACAAATTGGGAAAGTTCAGAAGATGGTTTGGTATGGACATTTCATCTTCGGCAAGGCGTAACCTTCCATGATGGAACACCTTTTAACGCCGAAGCCGTGCTCTTTTCCCTTAACCGACAGCACGATGAGACACATCCGTTCCATAAAGTTGGCGGCAGTTATATTTACTGGATAGCAACTGGTTTGTCAGAGATTGTGGACAAAATTATCGCCGTTGATGACTTTACCGTTCAAATTTACCTTAAAACCGCTTATGCCCCGTTTATTTATACGATTGCAATAACCCCTTTCTCCATTGTTAGCCCTACAGCCGTGAAAAAATGGGGCGATGAGTTTTCCAATAATCCAGTTGGTACAGGTCCTTTCAAGTTTGTGCAGTGGGATAGGAAAGATAAAATCGTGCTTGAGGCAAACGACACTTATTGGGGCGGACCTCCTCTGTTAGATAGAGTCATTCTTCGTTCTATTCCTGATAACTCAGTACGGTTGATTGAACTTCAGCAAGGCAGTATCCATGCGATGGAGTTTCCAAATCCAGACGATTTGCAACAGATCCGAGATGATGAGACGCTTGAATTGTTATCGCAACCCGGCATGAGCATCGGTTACTTGGCGATGAACATGGATAAACCGCCTTTCGACAATCTCAAAGTACGACTCGCCATTAACCACGCTATCAACAAGTCAGCGATTATTGAACATCTGTATCAAGGTTTGGGAATCCCAGCGAAAAACCCGATTCCACCGACACTCTGGAGTTATGATGATTCAATTGAGGATTACGGCTACGATCCAGAACTGGCGAAGAAACTGCTCGCTGAAGCAGGATACCCCGATGGGTTTGAGACGACGCTCTGGGCATTACCCGTCCCACGTCCGTATATTCCTGATGGACGTGCCCTTGCGGAAGTTCTCCAATCCGAATTCCGAAATGTTGGAATTGAAACGAAAATCGTGACCTTCGATTGGGGGACCTATCTTGAAAAAACAAAAAATGGAGAGCATGACATCGCCATGTTAGGATGGAGTGCTGATCTCGGTGATCCAGATAACTTCCTCTATTTTCTGCTCAGCAAATCGTCAGCGGAGAAGCCCGCTGGAAATATCGCATTTTATCGGAGCGATGCAATGCAATCCGTTTTAGAGCAGGCGAGAGCAACCTCAGATCGGGAAAAGCGAGTCTCGCTCTACCAAGAAGCACAGCGGAT
Organism: Candidatus Poribacteria bacterium; assembly: GCA_026713385.1. Classification (GTDB taxonomy): domain Bacteria; phylum Poribacteria; class WGA-4E; order WGA-4E; family WGA-3G; genus WGA-3G. The sequence goes on from JAPOOP010000281.1 coordinate 5,277, forward strand.
CTTCCACAAAGACGTACCATGGGTCCCATTGGCGCATGCGAAACAGATTTTAGTCACTAACAAAAAGGTCAAAAACCTTAAACTTCAACCGTTGAATTGGAAATACTTCCGCCAAATTTGGATTGAGGAATAATATGAACAAATCCGTATTTCGCGTGGGTGTAACACGCGACTTTCTGGGACCCGATGGCACCTGCGATTTAGACGACATCGCCGGTCCTCTTTTTGACCAAGCAGGTCTGCACTGGGAATATATTGCAGAGAATACACCGGTATTACAAGCGGCGCAGGTGCAGGATTATGACGCGCTCTTAGTATTGGGCGCGGGTATCTCGGCAGAGACGTTCACAGACGCTGAGAAGTTGGCTGTCATTGCACGCTTCGGTGTCGGATATGATAAAGTGGACGTGGGTGCCTGTACCGAAAATGGTGTGTTGTTGACGATTGCCCCCGATGGTGTTCGCCGACCAGTTGCCACTTCCATCATGACCTTTGTCCTATCGCTGAGCCACCAACTGTTGATAAAGGATAGACTCACCCGTGAGGGGGGCTGGAGGAACACACAAAACTATAGAGGGATGGGGTTGGTCGGCAGAACGTTGGGGCTTGTCGGTATGGGCAACATCGGGAAAGAGGCGTTTAAACTGGCGAAGCCTTTCGGAATGCGCCACATCACCTACGATCCGTACGTCACACCGGCTGAAGCAGAAGAGGTCGGTGTAGAGATCGTTGATCTGGATACCTTGATGCGAACCGCTGATTTTGTATGTGTCTGCTGTCCATTGAACGATGAAACGCGCGGACTCATCGATGCGAGACGTATCGGGCTGATGAAGCCAACTGCTTATCTGATTAACACCGCACGCGGTCCAATCGTTGTCCAGAAAGCACTCACAGAAGCCCTTCAAAGTCGACGGATTCAAGGAGCAGGTCTCGATGTCTTTGAGCAAGAACCAATCAGCGACGACGATCCGCTCTTAAGTCTGGACAACGTTATCGTAACGCCACACAGTATTTGCTGGACAGATGAATGCTTTGAAGGCAACGCCAAGAGTGCCTCTGAGAGTATCATCAACGTGGCTTCAGGGCAAATTCCAACGTGGGTTGTGAATCGGGAGGTTATAGATAGCCCGAAACTACAACAGAAGTTAGCGCGTTAAAACGCGGAGGTGCATCATGCTCACAGAACAGCAAATCAAGCATTTCGACACCTTAGGATTCCTCATTTTTCGGCAGGTGTTCAGCCAAGACGAACTGAACACAATACATGAGGAGTTTGAAGCGGCGATGGCATCTGCATATCGCCATGCACCCTTTGATGGAACACACCGGCATTGGCTGCCGATGATGGGACCCGAAACACCTTTTTTCTCGAATATGCCGGAAGACTCACGGTTCTGCGAAGTGGCAGAGCAACTATACGGAGACGATGTCTTTTTCGTTGTTTCCGACGCGAACCGTTATGTGGGCAATACGGGGTGGCACCCGGATCATAATGTCGATCCAACTCAGGATTGCTACGGGGTGAAATTCGCATATTATCTTGAATCTGTCGACGCGGAGAGCGGGGCGTTACGGCTAATTCCCGGCTCTCATAAAGATCCAATGCACAACGATCTGCGCGAAAATTTGAACGAGTTGGGACTGGAGATTTGTGACGTTCCGGGTTATGTTTGCAAATCGGAACCGGGCGATGTGGTCGCTTTTGATATGCGGTGCTGGCATGCCAGCTGGGGTGGCAGTGATGATCGTCGAATGTGCACAATCGTTTACTATAATAATCCAAGGACACCTGAAGAAGATGCTGCTACACGCAACCGTGCGCGGAGCAACGCGAGGAGTCCCGAACACTTTAATCGACCGGGTGAGCCGCTCTATGATCCACGCTGGGTCGCAAATCCAACTGGCAGTGAAAAACGGCAGCAGTGGATTGATCGCTTGCGTGAGTTGGGATTTTTGGATACAGTTTAAACTAACTAAGTTTTACAGAAGCGGATTCTCCGCCTACGTTTAAAGACTTCTGAGGAAAGTCCCAAAACTGATGAGAAAGAAAAAACGGACAACGATTGACAAGCGAATACTAAAAGCGGAGTGTCTGCGAATTTCACCAGACCACTGCGCACCACTTTTTCAACAGGAGATGTACAAGAACTTTGACTTTCGCGTCGGATTTATCCATCAAGGTGTTGTTTCCCATGTTGAGGAGATTGGTATACCTGAAGAGTTGGGAGCGCACGATGCTGAAAAAAATATTGCTGTGCCTCGCCTGTCATGTTTTATTGTGCTTGTAACACAGGTAACACTCCATCATATCAATCGCCTACCAACCCTATTCAAGCACGCAGTATGGGAAACTGTTGACGATATCATCGATGAGAATGCCGAAATTCCAGAGATCCTTTTAGTTATTGTTACCGACTGCATAGAGAAAGCGATAGGGGAAATCAACTACAACCAATTGAAAAGTGAAGGGATCTTAAATCGGTTATGGAATAGCATCAAGTCCGCTTATGGGGAGAAATACGCGTCAAGTGATA